>NZ_PNCP01000020.1:0-73825 GCF_005886115.1 Pseudoalteromonas sp. S4492 | reverse complement strand
CTTATGCCACCTAATCAGAATCGCTCTATTATTCAAACGCTTTGCTTTTGCTATATCGATGTGAAGGACCAAATGCGTGTGGTTACTCATAACGGCGTAGGCGCAAATATCAATACAAAATATCCTGCCAAGTTGAAGAAGTTTGTTTTCAACCCAATCCCGTCTGTGTTCATATGAACGACCCGTAAGTGGGTCTTGTCCACACAAATAAGCGCGACGAACACAACGTGAAATACAATGGTAGTAAGGTGTATTTGAAACGCTAATTAAGTTTCTACGTGGGGTTGCCATGCTCTTCTCCTCCATGAGTTGAACAATATAAGTTTAGTCATAATTTTGAAAAGTGAGAAATTTAAAATTGGGTGTCTAAATTATTTTCTATTCATAATGTGGGTGTCTTAATAAATTTCTTAATAAATTAAAAAGCTCAGGCGGGGCTGAGCTTTTTAAATTAGGTCATATTTTGCAAGCAAATGATTACGAAAAGGCTTTTTCGCTTAGGAGTTCTTGCATTTGTTCGCGCATTTTAAATTTTTGAAGTTTGCCTGTTACTGTCATTGGGTATTCTTCAACAAAGCGTATGTGCTTTGGAACTTTGAAGTAGGCTAGTTTATCTTTTAAGAAATCACGAATGGCATTTTCATCAAGTACCGCATCATCTTTAGGTTGGATCCAGGCACATACTTCTTCGCCGTATTTTTCATCACTTATACCAAAAATGGCCGCATCTTGAATACCGGGGTAGGTATAAAGTACTTCTTCTATTTCTCTAGGGTAGATGTTTTCACCGCCGCGGATGATCATGTCTTTTATTCGGCCTACGATAGCAACAAAGCCATCTTCGTCCATCACACCTAAGTCTCCTGAGTGTAACCAACCGTCTTGATCTATTGTTGCTTTCGTTTTTTCTTCATCATTCCAATAGCAGCGCATAATTCCAGCGCCACGGCTACATACTTCCCCGGGTAAGCCAACTTTTTGAACATCACCTAGCTCGTCAATAATTTTAACTTCAGTATGAGCTAATGCACGGCCCACTGTGGTGACTTGTTTCTCGAGTGGTGAGTCGGTTTCGGTTACATTATTGATAGGGCTACATTCAGTTTGACCATAACCAATAACAACCTCTTTCATATGCATTAATGAGTGAACTTTACGCATAACTTGCTCAGGGCAGGTTGAGCCGGCCATTACGCCTGTCCGTAGGCTAGATAAGTCATAGTTTGCAAAATCTTTAAGCTCTAACTCGGCGATAAACATCGTTGGAACACCATGTAGGCCAGTGCAGCGCTCATTTTCAACAACTTCAAGGGTGGTTTTGGGGTCAAAAGAATCCCCCGGAAAAACAGCCGTAGCGCCTTTACTTATACACACTAAATTACCAAGCACCATACCAAAGCAGTGATATAGCGGTACCGGTATACAGAGTTTATCCTCATGTGTCAGCTTCATCGCTTGGGCCATCAAAAATCCGTTATTGAGGATGTTTTTATGCGATAAGGTCGCTCCTTTTGGATTACCCGTAGTACCAGAAGTAAATTGAATATTGATATCTTGGTCACAGCTTAAAGTAGCAGCTATTGCATCAAGCTCTAGCTTATGGGCATCTGTTGCGCGCTGCATGATATCGCTGAAGCTAAACATGCCAGTAGCAGGCTCATCACCAATACGAATTATATTTTTTAGATGTGGCAGGGCGTTTAAATTTAATTCACCTGCTTGTGAATCTTTAAGTTCCGGTGCAAGCTCATTGAGCATGCTTATATAATTACTGGCTTTAAATTCACTTGCTGTGATAAGTGTTGAACACTCAACACTATTGAGTGCGTATTTTAATTCGCTTGGTCGGTATGCAGGGTTGATGCACACCATAATTGCACCAATCTTGGCTGTAGCAAATTGGGTTAAGCACCATTCAATATTGTTAGGAGACCAAATACCAACCCGGTCGCCAGGTTTTACGCCAAGTGATAATAATCCCATTGCTAACTGGTTAATCTGCTGCTGGTATTGTCTATAGGTTAATCGGATCTGTTGATGATGAACCACAATTGCGGGGTGATCAGGGTAATTGTCGACAATATTGTCAAGGTACTGTCCAATTGTTTGTTCTATCAATGGAATGTCTGTACGGCCTTGATAATAGCTTTGAGTAAGTGGAAGCGCATTACAGTGTGTGTTCTTTGTCTGCATTGTATTCTCCGTGTCCGGTTAATGTGTTGTCATGGACTTGATGCAAAAGAATTGAAACTATCATTTAAGATAATTTCAAAACATGCGTACCTGATTAACTAAACACAGATTGTCGACAAAGAAAAGCTTTATAAGACTAATGTACAGAGTGTGATTTAAACAAAGCAGAATAAAGAATGGGTTTTGGATATAAAAAAACGTGCCGTAGCACGTTCTTTTTGATACTAAATTAGCAATTAAGCTTTTGGCTCATCTTGCTTATAAGTTTTACGCATGATGTACACGTAAGCACTTATGAATGCGTTTTCTTGGAACTTTTTCAGGCCTGTATCTTCAAAGTCGATAGGCACAGGGTTGCGTTTAAGCTGCTCTTTGATTTCAGTTGCCGATAAAATTTGTACATCTAAGCGCTCAATTAACTGAATAGCCGTTTCCATTTTGAAACCTTTTGCGCTACCAGCGAATTTACCTTTAGCTTGACGCTCTTTGATTGCCACAGAGTCAATTTGATAATCTTCCATTAACTTTTTGAAATCAAATTGGAATTTACGCATTACTTCTGTGTCATTACCGTTACCTAAGGTAAAACGTGTTTGTCTAACATCACGGATATCAAATACGTCATTGTCTTTGGTTAAAATGCACAGTAGTACGTCGCTACCTGTAATTTCTACACCACATGTTCTCATGGTCTTTCTCTAAATAACTTAATTTGCGCAATTATAGCAAGTAACGTTATGAAAAACAGGTGCTTTAAAAATGAATTTTAATAGCGATAGCACTGTGGTCACTTACGCTAATATCTTCACTAAGGATGCTTGGTGATATATGCCTATCATAACTTTCATAATCGAGCGCTTTAACCTTCGAAACTTGGCAGTCAGGATTAAAATGTGCAGAGGCGAGAATGTAATCAAGTACATTCCCTTTTGATTGATAATAATGACTAAAGGGCTTTGATTTATTCTCATAAAATGAGCGGCTAAACTCATAGCTGTCGGTTAAACCTACAACGGGTTCGTTATGTTCTATGCAAGGTTCGCAGCGAGTTGGGTGAAACCCTTGAGTCATAAACGATAAAGTTGGGCTGGTGAGTACATCATTAAAATCCCCCATAACAAGTGTTGCACATTGCTTTTCGCGTTGGGTTTTAAGGGCATCATAATAAACAATGGATGCTTCTAATGAGCGCGAGATTTGAGACTGCATGGTACCCACCGTTTGATGTAGCAACTGCAAAAGTGGATCTTCAAGGTTATGGATATTAAGCATATGCGCCATTGACTGGACGCGCTGTGATTTAAAATGAACCACATAAAAGCATACTTCACCAAAATCAGGTAAATCAATTAAGCATTTAATCGGCGTGCGGTTAAATTTGAACTCATTCTGATTATTTAAATACTCAAGTAATTCAGGGCATGGCGTCAATGCATCGGCCGATTTAAACGGGTATTTACTGGCAATGGCAACCACAGGATTGAATAACACTTGCGGATAAAGGCTATCATGGGACGGGCTATCGACCGTTTTAAAATAATCATATCCCGCTTCTTTGCATTGCACTTCTAGAGCATGTTGACTAAACACTTCTTGAAACGCCACCACATCAGGGTTTGCCTCATTTAAGAAATTAGCTACAAACAACTGTTTTTGCTGCCATTGTGTATTGTTGTATCGTTCATGTAGCTGATAAAAGGAGTAGGGTGGCGCGGTATAATTTAATAAATTAAACGTCGCAAATTTAAACGTACGCGTGTGTGGCATTTTGATCACCCTAAAAGTACTAACTCATTAAGTATGAAATGAGTTAACTAATTGTCAATTTAGTCTTCTTATTACTTGTATTTGAGTACGTGAGCGGCGACAATAGCTGCTTGTATTTGCGAAGACTCAGTAAATACAAGCTTAATTAGCAATGCTTATTCGTAAAAGCGTTGCAGAGTTACTTAAAATTAATTTAAAAATATTACATGTGGTGCATTGTAGGCATCACCACTGTATAAGGATTTATAATGCCAGTTATTACCCTCCCTGACGGCAGTCAGCGTAGTTTTGAAAACCCAGTAAGCACATATGATGTAGCAAATGATATCGGTCCAGGTCTTGCCAAAGCAACTATTGCAGGCCGTGTAAATGGCACCCGTGTTGATGCATGTGACTTAATTACCGAAGATGCGCGTTTAGAAATTATCACAGCAAAAGATGATGATGGTTTAGAGATCATCCGTCACTCTTGTGCGCACCTTATCGGCCATGCGGTTAAGCAACTTTTCCCTGAAGCAAAAATGGCAATCGGTCCGACCATCGATAACGGTTTTTATTACGACATCGATATGGATCACTCTTTAAGCCAAGACGATTTAGATGCAATCGAAAAGCGTATGCTTGAACTTGCTAAAACAAACTACGACGTTGTTAAAAAGACCGTAAGCTGGCAAGAAGCGCGTGATACTTTTGAAGCACGCGGTGAAACATACAAAATGGAAATCCTAGACGAAAACATCGCAAAAGATGATCGTCCAGGTTTATATCACCACGAAGAATACATCGACATGTGTCGTGGTCCACACGTACCAAACATGAAATTCTGCCAACACTTTAAAATTATGAAAGTGGCAGGTGCATATTGGCGTGGTGATTCAGAAAACAAAATGCTGCAACGTATCTACGGCACAGCATGGGCAGATAAAAAGCAACTTAAAGCGTATTTAAAACGTTTAGAAGAAGCTGAGAAACGTGATCACCGTCGTATTGGTAAAGCGCTTGATTTATGGCATTGGCAAGAAGAAGCACCAGGCATGGTGTTTTGGCACAATGATGGTTGGAGCATTTACCGTGAGCTAGAAGACTTCGTTCGTGAAAAATTACGCGAGTATGATTACGAAGAAGTAAAAGGCCCATTAATGATGGACCGTGCGTTGTGGGAAAAATCAGGTCACTGGGACAAATACGCAGATGCGATGTTCACAACTGAGTCTGAAAAGCGTGAGTACGCAATTAAACCAATGAACTGCCCAGGCCACGTACAAATCTTTAACCAAGGTTTAAAATCATACCGTGATCTACCTTTACGTATGGCTGAGTTTGGTTGTTGTCACCGTAACGAACCATCAGGTGCCTTACACGGCCTAATGCGTGTTCGTGGCTTTACCCAAGATGATGCGCATATCTTCTGTACCGAAGAGCAAATCATGGATGAAGTATCGTCATGTATCAAAATGGTTTACGACACATACGAAACGTTTGGCTTTGAGAAAATCGTTGTAAAACTTTCTACTCGTCCTGAAAAGCGTATCGGTGAAGACGAAATGTGGGATAAAGCTGAGCTTGCACTTGCAGAAGCATTAAAAGCAAACGACATTGAGTTTGATTACCTACCAGGTGAAGGTGCGTTCTACGGTCCGAAGATTGAGTTCACACTGTATGACTGTTTAGACCGTGCATGGCAATGTGGTACTGTACAGCTAGACTTTGCATTACCAGGTCGTTTAGGTGCAACTTATGTTGCTGAAAACAACGAGCGTCGTACACCGGTTATGATCCACCGTGCTATTTTAGGTTCAATCGAGCGTTTCATCGGTATTTTAACCGAAGAGTATGCTGGTTTGTTCCCAACATGGCTTGCTCCAAAGCAAGTAGTGATCATGAACATCACGGATAAACAAGCAGATTATGTGCAAGAAATTGTACAAAAATTAAATAAACTTGGAATTAGAGCCGCTGCTGACTTGAGAAATGAGAAGATTGGCTTTAAAATCCGTGAACATACGTTAAAACGTATTCCATACTTACTTGTTGTTGGCGATAAAGAAGTTGAACAACAAGAAGTGGCAGTACGCACTCGCACAGGTGAAGACCTAGGCAAATTTAGTGTTGATGATTTCATTGCAAAATTAAGCGAAGAAATTAAAAATCGACAATAAAGCATGAGCGTGTAGGGCAAACAAACAGCCAACTACACGCTTTTTATTTTATATTCTTGGAGGATCGTACCATTAGAGGCGGCAAGAAAGGGCAACAAACAGCTCAAAAAAATCGTATCAACGAAGATATTACAGCTAAAGAAGTTCGTTTAATTGGCATCGACGGCGAGCAAGCTGGTATCGTGTCATTAAAAGAGGCGCAAGCTATCGCTGATGATGCGGGTGTAGATCTTGTAGAAATCAGTCCTAATGCTGAGCCACCTGTTTGTAAGGTTATGGACTACGGTAAGTTCATCTTTGAGAAAAGCAAAGAACTAAAAGAACAAAAGAAAAAGCAAAAGCAGATCCAGGTTAAAGAAATCAAATTCCGTCCTGGTACTGACGAAGGTGACTACCAAGTTAAACTTCGCAGCTTGCGCAAGTTCTTAGAAGCGGGTGACAAAGCTAAAATTACTATCCGTTTCCGTGGTCGTGAGATGGCTCACCAAGAAATTGGTATCGAATTATTAAACCGTGTTAAAGCCGATTTGGAAGATGTATCACAAGTTGAGTCGTTCCCAAATCGTGTTGAAGGTCGCCAGATGGTTATGATGATGGCACCTATTGCTAAAAAGCAATAAACAGGGTATATTACGCACCGATTTTATTTCAGGTCTGCAAGTAACAGTTTACTGTTCACCTGAAATAACCGGTTTAAGTAAGGTTGCACTGCTTTTGTAGTGGGCCTTCACCGGATTATGGCAGTAAGTTAGGCCTTAAAAGTAGAGCTATTTTAATATCTCTCGCCTGCTTGCTAATTTTTAAGCAATACATTTGGAGTTATTGCAATGGCTTATAAGCTAAAAACTCACAGAGGCGCGGCTAAGCGTTTCAAGAAAACTGCTTCTGGCGGTTTCAAGCGTAAACAAGCGCATCTTCGTCACATTCTGACTAAGAAAACTTCTAAGCGTAAATTACACTTACGTCCTAAGATGATGGTTCATAAGAATGACCATGGTCTAGTTTCACGTATGTTACCATTCGCTTAATAGGAGTCTTCAGAAATGGCAAGAGTTAAACGCGGTGTTATCGCACGTGCACGTCACAAAAAAGTTTTAAAACAAGCTAAAGGTTACTACGGAGCACGTTCACGTGTTTACCGCGTAGCTTTCCAGGCAGTTACTAAAGCGGGTCAATACGCTTACCGTGACCGTCGTGCTAAGAAACGTACTTTCCGTCAACTTTGGATTGCACGTATCAATGCAGCAGCTCGTCAAAACGGTCTTTCATACAGCCGTTTTATCAATGGTCTTAAAAAGACTTCTGTAGAAATCGATCGTAAGATCCTTGCAGATATCGCTGTTTACGACCAAGTTGCATTCGCAGCGCTTGTTGCAAAAGCAAAAGAAGGCCTAGCGGCTTAATTTCGCTTTTCATAAAGTTTAAAAAGGAGCCTAGTGCTCCTTTTTTTGATCTTAAATAAAATTCATAAATAACAACGATTTTGCATAGCGTATGTCGTTTGCTCCATTTTTTTGTTGAATCACCGCAGTTTACGCAATCCATTCAGATTAGTTGTTATAATTTCCCCAATAGAATAAGTTCCGCACTTGAGAGTGATATGTTTGCGAGTTTAGTGTTTTTATCTGCTGCAGTAACTTTAGACAGCCACTTACCCCCATTGTTGCCATGGCAAGGCGACAGTGTGTCTTTAATGCAAGAAAAAGGACCATTGACCACTGATTTTGAGTTAAGCAATGGCACATTATCGCCGAACTACACAGACACAATGGCGTTTGTAGACCGCCTCGTTGCAGCAAACCCAACGCAATTCAAAGTCAAGACTATTGCAACTAGCAGTGCGGGTCGTGCAGTTAAGATGTTAGTGGCGAATGAACAAGGTTTATTTGATGCCAAACAACTTGTTGCAGATACTAAACCAACTATCTTCATTCAAGCAGGTATTCACAGTGGTGAAATAGATGGCAAAGATGCCATGTTTATGCTGTTACGCGATATTGCTACAGGTAAACGCCGAGACATACTGAGTAAAGTCAATATTCTGTTTATTCCTATTTTAAACGTTGATGGTCACGAGCGTAGTAGCCAATATAACCGTATTAATCAGCGTGGCCCAGTAGAAATGGGTTTTAGAACGAATGGTTTAAATTTAAATTTGAATCGTGATTACACTAAGCTTGATACACCTGAAGTACGCGGTGTGATGCAAGTGATTAATCAATTTAAGCCAGATTTATACGTGGATGTCCATGTAACAGATGGCGCTGATTATCAGTATGACGTGACCTACGGCTACAATCCTGTTTTTTCTAGTGAGTCACCGAGCGTTTCAGAGGCGCTTGATAACCTATTTAAACCTGTTATTGATGCAAAATTAGAAAAAGCTGGGCATATTCCAGGTCCACTGGTGTTTGTAATGGACAAGCGCGAGTTTAAAAAAGGCTTAGCAGGTTGGGTTGCAACACCTCGTTTCTCGAATGGTTGGGGGGATTTACGTTCATTACCAACTATTTTGGTTGAAAACCATTCATTAAAACCGTATAAACAGCGTGTTTTAGGTACGTATGTGTTTATCGATGGCGCAATTGATGCCTTAGCTGCAAACGAAAAAGCACTGAATGATGCAGTTAAAAAAGAGCTCGATTTCAAACCAACGCAGTTAGTCGTTGAACGTGGTTATGCAAAAGAACCAGATACCATCGAATTTAAAGGTATCGCTTATTCAAGAACTGAAAGCGCATTGTCAGGACAGCCTGAAGTTAAATACTTAGGTGAAGCTAAAAACTATGACGCCTTGCCTATTTACTGGCAAAAAGACGTTAAAAAGACCGTAAATGTGCCAACCGCATTTTATATTCCGCCTGCGTACAGCCAATTGGTTAGTAAACTTAAATTACATGGCGTAGAAGTAACGGCACTCAATGAATCTGTTTCTGAGCCATTAACTCAAGCAAGCGTTGCGGATTATGCATTTGCAAAGGCTCCCTTTGAAGGGCGCTTTCGTGTAGAGGCGACATTTGAATACAATACCGTTGAAAATGTTGATATGACGGGTTGGTACAAGGTTTCAACCGATCAACCATACTCTGAGCTGGCTACGCATTTATTACACCCAGAAGCGCCTGATTCATTCTTTGCTTGGGGTGAGTTTAATACTATTTTTCAGCGCACTGAATACGTTGAGAATTACGCGTTAATGCCGTACGCACGCCAAATGCTTAAAGAAAAACCAGCATTGGCTTTAGAATTCGATAAAAAAATTCGCGAAGATAAAAACTTTGCAAAAGATGCAGATGCACGTTTGCATTGGCTTTATGAGCGTACACCGTTTTATGATCAAGGCTATTTAAAATACCCAATTTTAATGGCGTTTGAGCAGTTACAAAAAGGACAATAACATGAAGGTACTCGCTGTTCCTGTTACTGGCTTTGCGCAAAATTGCCGCATTATCATTTGTGAGCAAACGAATAAAGCTGCACTGTTAGACCCAGGTGGTGATGCAGAGAAGCTGCAAGCGGAACTAGCTGCGTTAAATTGTGAGTTAGAGGCAATTTACTTGACTCATGGTCACTTAGACCATGTGGGTGCTGCAAAGCAACTCGCAGATCACTTCAGCGTCGATATCATAGGCCCACATCTAGACGATAAATTTTGGTTTGACGCTTTGCCAATGCAAGCACAAATGTTTGGTTTTGCAGCCATCGCGCCATTTTATCCAACCAAATGGTTAGCTCATGGCGACACTATCACAGTAGGTGAACTTGCATTAGCTGTACGTCATTGCCCAGGGCATACACCTGGTCACGTTGTTTTTTATCATCAAGATTCAGAACAGCTGATTGTGGGAGATGTGATTTTTCAAGGCTCTGTTGGTCGTACTGATTTTCCAAAAGGGGATAGTGCGCAATTACTCAAATCAATTAAGTCTGAGATTTTATCTTTCTCAGATAACGTTGCTATTTTGCCAGGCCACGGTCCGAATACCACCGTAGGGCACGAGCGAAGAACAAATCCATTTATTAGTGGTCGATTTGGTTAATGCCAACTCGCACAAACAGCTAGTTATTTGATTAAGTGGATCGGTATAAAATTGCAATTTTTTTGCATAAATAGTAGAAAATAGGCAGACTGATTTTTAAATCAGTTATATAATTTAACCAGTATTTTTACAGAAAAAGAAATAAAATGTCTCTGAACCAAGTAGATCGCCAAATTTTGGCATTATTACAGCAGGATGCTAGCTTATCTACGGCAGAAATTGCCGATAAAGTTGGTTTATCTCAATCTCCATGTTGGCGTCGTATCGCTAAGCTTGAGCAAGATGGCTATATCAAAGGTAAAGTTGCTTTGCTTGATGAGAAAAAGCTTGGCTTTGATATGTTGGTTTATGCCCATGTTCGCTTATCTAATCACGGCAGAACAAACCTCGCTGAATTTGAGCGTTTGATCATGAGCTATGATGAAGTGACTGAGTGTTACAGCATGGCGGGTACGATGGACTTTATGCTTCGTATTATCTCTAAAGGTATTGAGGGCTACGAGCAATTTGTCCGTGATAACCTACTAAACCTTGAATTTGTTCAAGAGGTTCACTCGAACGTAACAATGACTTGCGTTAAGCGTAGTACGTCTTTACCTCTTTAATCTTTTTCTACTACGTTTTATTTTTTCAAAAACGGTTAGTGCTTTTCGGTACTAGCCGTTTTGTTGTTAATAATTGTTAACTTTTGCGGATTTTGCTAGAATTCTGCGCCTTGCCGAAATGCACTCATTACAAAGAGGATTTTAATGTTTAACTTACTCAGCAAAGCGCCAAGCTCTGCTAAAAACGATATATTATCAGGCCTGACCGTTGCGTTAGCCTTGGTACCAGAAGCAGTCGCGTTTGCTTTTGTTGCTAATGTTGAGCCTTTGGTTGGTTTATATGCCGCATTTATTGTTGGTTTAATCACGGCTATTTTTGGTGGTCGTCCAGGTATGATTTCTGGTGCTACAGGTGCACTAGCCGTTGTGATGGTAAGTTTAGTATTAGATCATGGCGTAGAGTATTTATTTGCAACCGTCTTGCTGATGGGGATACTGCAAATACTTGCTGGCATTTTTAAGCTGGGTAAGTTTATCCGAATGGTACCTCACCCAGTTATGCTGGGTTTTGTTAATGGTCTTGCGATTGTTATTTTCTTAGCGCAACTCGGTCAGTTCAAAGTGCCTGATGGCATGGGTGGTCAACAGTGGATGGAAGGACAAGCTCTTTACATCATGCTTGGTTTAGTGGCTTTAACCATGGCCATTATTCATTTTTTACCTAAGTTAACCACAGCCGTGCCTTCATCATTAGTTGCGATTGTTACCGTGACTGCAATCGTGATTGGCTTTGATTTAGAAGCGCGCACTGTACTTGATTTCTTAAAAGGTATGACTGGTAATGAGCAGGCAACCATTGCCGGTGGCTTACCTGAATTCCATATTCCAATGGTCCCGTTTAACTTAGAAACGTTTAAAATCATTTTTCCATATGCATTAATTTTAGCGGCGATTGGCTTAATTGAGTCGTTATTAACGCTGACCTTAATTGATGAAATTACCGAAACCCGCGGTCAAAGTAATAAAGAGTGTATTGGCCAAGGTGCTGCAAACATTACCTGTGGTTTCTTTGGGGCAATGGGTGGATGTGCGATGATTGGTCAATCTATGATCAATATTAACTCGGGTGGTCGTTCACGCTTATCGGGTATCACTGCTGCGCTAATGCTGCTTGTGTTCATTATTTTTGCAGCAGGCTACATTGAAATGATCCCACTGGCAGCGCTAGTGGGTGTTATGTTCATGGTTGTATTGGGCACCTTTGAATGGGCAAGCTTTAAGATGATGAAGCGTGTACCAAAATCGGACGCGTTTGTTATTGTACTTGTTTCAGGTGTTACAGTAGCGACAGACCTTGCAATTGCGGTATGTGTAGGTGTGATTGTGTCTGCACTGGTTTTTGCTTGGCAACATGCTAAACACATTTACACGAGTAACTACATTGATGAGCAGGGCTCTAAAGTGTATGAGCTTCATGGCCCATTATTCTTTGGCTCGGTTAAGAATTTTGCTGAGTTATTTGATGTTAAAAATGACCCAGAAGATGTGATCATTGAATTTAAACACAGCCGTGTCGCTGATCACAGCGCAATTGAAGCAATTGATAGCCTAGCTGATAAATATGCTAAAGCAGGCAAACAATTACACTTGCGTCATTTAAGCCCAGACTGTATTCAGTTATTGCATAAAGCACGTGATTTAGTTGAAGTAAATGTCATTGAAGATCCACATTATAAAGTGGCATCAGATAAATTAGCTTAAAAATCAAGCTTAGGAAAAGCGAAGGCGGGATCGTCTTCGCTTTTTTTATATCTGCAGAATGCGGTAAGGCTATTAAAAATTAAGATAGGCGGCAGTGCTTTGTTCTCGTGACTATCGGTATAATAAAAATAATTATGAAAGGTAATCTGATATTTTGAATTGGCAATCATTAGTTGATAATCGACAACGCTTTTTCTGGGTACTGCAAATTGCAGGCTGGATAGGGTATGCGTTAGTTAATTATATCGGCTCTAAAGTCTTTGAAATGCGTGATATTTACGTATTTGTTATTGTATTAAACGCTTATGCAGGCTGTTTAATGACAGTACCTTTGCGTTATATGTATCGTAAAGTCTGGAATGCCTCACCGTGGGTGTTGATGCTTGTTGTATTTGGGGCCTCTTATGTTACCGGTACATTGTGGGCTGTTGTTCAAAAATTCAATTTATGGGAAATCTACCGTCACGGTTACCGACCAAATGAATGGTTTTATTACTTTCAACAAGGCTTAGATTCGGTTTATATCATACTTTGTTGGAGTGGCTTGTATTTTGGTATTAAGTACTACCAGTTGTTGCAAAGTGAGCGCCAAAAAGC
This sequence comes from Pseudoalteromonas sp. S4492, assembly GCF_005886115.1. Lineage (NCBI taxonomy): Bacteria > Pseudomonadati > Pseudomonadota > Gammaproteobacteria > Alteromonadales > Pseudoalteromonadaceae > Pseudoalteromonas > Pseudoalteromonas sp. S4492. The sequence continues at coordinate 60,763 of NZ_PNCP01000020.1, read as the reverse complement.
CCTTAAAGCAACCACCATGGCGCACGAAGCACAGCTTAAAATGCTGCGTTATCAACTTAATCCACACTTTTTATTTAATACTTTAAATGCCATCTCAACCTTAATTTTGGTTAAAGAAAACAAAGACGCGAATTTAATGGTATCTAAATTGAGTGACTTTTTACGTTACACACTCAATACCGATCCGATTAAGAAAGTACCGTTAGAGCAAGAAATTCACGCTTTGATGTTGTACTTAGAGATTGAAAAAGTACGCTTTGATGAACGTTTACAAGTTAACGTCGAAGTAAGCGAACAGGCAAAAGAAGCCTTAGTACCAAGTTTGATCCTCCAGCCTATTATCGAGAACTCGATTAAATATGCGATAGCGCAATTAAATGAAGGCGGTGTGATTGATATTAAAGCACAAGTTTTTGCAAATGAACTATTATTGGAAGTAGGCGATAATGGTCCTGGCACTGAGCTAAAAAATGGCCAACTGGTTAATTCACAAGGCGTTGGCATAGCAAATACACAGGACCGCTTAAAAACACTTTATGAGAACAACTACTCATTCGTTCTCTCTGACAATACGCCAAGTGGATTAAAAGTTAATCTGCGCGTTCCGTTTGAAAAGGCTGTTAAGAAATGAGCAAAATTAGAACTTTGATCGTTGACGATGAACCGTTAGCACGTAAAGGCTTAGCTGTTCGACTATCTGAGTTTGACGATATAGAAGTCATTCGTTTATGTAGCAATGGTCAAGAAGCAATTGATGAATGCGTATCAGGCAATATTCAATTGGTTTTCTTAGATATTCAAATGCCAAATATGAACGGTTTTGAGGTGGCACGTGCACTTAGTGAAAGTGTTAACCCATTACCAGCAATTGTATTTGTTACAGCTTTTGATCAGTTTGCTGTTAAAGCATTCGAGATTCATGCGTTGGATTATATTCTTAAACCAGTCGATGACAACAGACTAAAACAGGCGGTAGAAAAAGTGCATACCTATTTAAAAACGCAACAAGATAACGCCCATAAGAAAAAACTAGCGAGCTTTGTTGCAGGTATTACCGGTAATAATTGCGAAGAAATTTTAAAGAAGTTAGCAACGGGCGATAGCCTAGCTGATCGTCGTTATCCTGAATCGTTAGCAGTAAAAGAGCAGGGCGAGATTGTTCGTGTCCCTGTGGTGACAATTCAATGGGTCGATGCGGCTGGTGATTATATGTGTCTACATTGCCAAGACGGGCAAACGCATATTCTTCGTAAAACAATGAAAGAGCTTGAACAAGAGCTTGATCCACAATTATTCGTGCGTGTTCATCGCAGCGCAATTGTGAATACAAAACAAATTAGCAAACTTGTTACCCAAGTGAGCGGTGAGTATCTTTTAGTGTTAGATAACGGCCAAGAATTAAAAGTAAGCCGTAGTTATCGCGACAAAGTGAAAGCAGCTCTGGCGAGCTAATAGCTGTTTAAAACTAAATCAGCTAAAAACAAAAAAGGCGCAATAAATTGCGCCTTTTTTAATGAATAATTGTAACCGTTTAAACGGTTACAATTTTCATCGTGTTTGTCGCACCAATCGTTTCCATCGCATCACCGTGAGTTAAAATCACAGTATCACCAGCAACAAGCGAGCCTTGCTCAACAAGTGTGTTCAATGCGTCACGTACCATGCTGTCATCTTCACATTTCGTTGAATCGAAGAATACAGGGTAAACACCACGGTAAAGTGCCGTTTGACCAAGTGTGCTTGCATGGCGTGATAACGAATAAATTGGTAAGCCAGAACTAATGCGCGACATTAATTTAGCTGTGCTGCCTGATTCAGTCAGTGTCACAATCGCTTTTACAGAATCAAGGTGGTTAGCTGCATACATCGCCGATAACGCAATTGATTCTGCATTTGAAGAAAAACGGCTGTCTAAACGGTGTTTAGAAACGTGTGTTTCTTTTTGTGATTCGGCACCTAAACAAACGCGAGCCATAGTCGCTACAGTTTCTTCAGGGTAGTCACCAGCAGCTGTTTCAGCTGATAGCATAACGGCATCAGTACCATCTAATACGGCGTTTGCAACGTCCATAACCTCAGCACGTGTTGGCATTGGGTTATCGATCATAGATTCCATCATTTGTGTTGCAGTCACAACAGTACGGTTAAGTGAACGAGCACGGCTAATGATAAGCTTTTGTTTACCAACAAGTGCTGCATCACCAATTTCAACACCTAAGTCACCACGCGCAACCATTACTGCGTCAGATGCTAGAACGATATCGTCAATTGCTTCAACAGTTTCAACTGCTTCTGCACGTTCGATTTTTGCAAGAAGTTGTGCGTTTGAGCCCGCAGCTTCTGCTAAAGAGCGAACATAACGCATATCATCGCCACTACGTGGGAATGATACAGCAATATAATCAACACCGATTTCAGTCGCTGTGATTAAGTCTTCTTTATCTTTATCAGTAAAAGCAGGGGCTGTTAAACCACCACCTAAACGGTTAATACCTTTATTGTTCGAAAGCACACCGCCAACAGTTACTGTTGTGTGTACTAGGGCACCATCAACGCTATCAACTGTTAATTGAATCAAGCCATCGTTTAAAAGAAGTAAGTCACCTGATTTAACATCATTTGGTAATTCTTTATAGTCGATACCAACAGCATTAACGTCGCCTTGACCTTTTTCCATTTTTGCATCAAGGGTAAATTTTGCACCTACTTCAAGGTTTACTTTACCGTCTTTAAACGTTGATACACGAATTTTAGGACCTTGTAAGTCTGCAAGGATAGCAACGTGTTTGCCTAAACGCTTAGCAATGCTACGTACCGCATCTGCGCGGTCTTTGTGATCTTGTGCTACGCCATGTGAGAAGTTCAAACGAACCACATTTGCACCTGCACGAATAATTTTTTCTAGGTTGTTATCGCGATCGGTTGCCGGTCCAAGGGTCGCAACAATTTTTGTGCGTCTTAGCATCAAATTCTCCTGTGCGCTTAAATTTTTAAGCGAATTGATGGTTATCTATTAAAATGTCGTGCTATAAACCTTCTTCATTGGCTTATACATCTGCACGAAGTAGAACTCATAAGTAAAAAATGATTGTTTTTACTTATGAGGATCTGGCTCTTTGTATTAATTATAGAGTATACAAAGGGTGAATGACGTTATTATGACACCGGTGTCAGGTAGCGTCAATACACATACCTTTTTAAAGGGTATTATAAAAATCTGGTCCGATGCCTTAGTAATTTTGATATACTGAGTGCAACGTCGCTTCATGATTTCGATGATTTATCTCAAGTTGGCTTACAAGCTCGCATTTTTGGGCTGCTTGGGTATAATGCGCGCGTAATTATTTTGATTAACTAACCAATAGTTGTTACCGAGGAGGACACTAAATGCAAGTTGCATTAGTAGGGTTAGGCGTTATGGGTAAAAATCTTGCCCTCAACCTGATTGAAAAAGGGCTGACATTAGTAGCTTATGATAAAAACCCAGATGCGGGTGCCGAGTTACTAAGCTGTGCGAAAGCACTAGGTTTGGCAGACCGTTTACATATTGTGTCTGATTTAAATGATATGGTTAGACGCTTAGAGCCGCCTCGTTCGATTCTACTTTTAGTTCCTGCTGGTGAATTGGTTGATAAAGTATGTACAGAGCTTGCAGAAGCAGGTGTTGACTGTGATGACATTATCGTAGATTGCGGCAACAGTAACTACAAAGATGGCATTAGCCGTAAACTTAAATATCAAAACAAATTTGAATTTGCCACTATGGGTATTTCTGGCGGTGCAGAAGGTGCACGTCACGGCCCTGCAATGATGGCAAGTGGTTCAGAAGGCGGCTGGGAGCGTGTTGAGCCGTGGTTTGAAAAAGTAGCGGCAAGCTACAAAGGTGAGTCGTGTTTCGCGCGTGTAGGCCAATCTGCAAGTGGTCACTTTGTGAAAATGGTTCATAACGGTATTGAATATGCGTTAATGCAATTAATTGCTGAAATGTATCAATTACTACGTTTAGGTACTAATCGTTCACCAAAAGAAGTGGCTGACATTTTCAATGAATGGTCAGAAGGCACTTTAAATAGCTACTTACTGTCAATTTCAAGCCATATCTTAAGTCTTGAAACGACAGAAGGTGAGCCGCTCGTTGATTTAATCGACAATAAAGTTGGCGCGAAAGGCACGGGTTTATGGACTGCACAAAATGCCCTAGAGCTTGGTATTGCAGTGCCATCACTAGTTGCAGCTGTTCAAGCACGTCACTTAACAAATACCTGTGATACGCATGCTGCTAAAGAAATGACTTACGCTGCTAAAGCAACGGATACGGTTGATTTAGACTTAGCTGAGTTAAAAGATGCATTTACATTGGCAAGTTTACTTGCTTATCGTCAAGGTTTAGCCCTTATCAAAGGTGCGTCACGTGCGCATCAGTGGAAAGTTGATCTTTCTAAAACGCTACAGACATGGCGCGCAGGTTGTATCATCCGTGCTGATTACTTAGACAATGTCGCTGAAGGTGTAGAATTTATTGATTCTATGCAGCGTGAATCAGCAGCATTACGTAAGGTAACGGGTGCAGCCGTTGCATCTGGTTTAGCTTTCCCTGTGTTAACAGCAACGCAAACTTACATCGCAACGTTAACAACGCCAAGTAATGGTCATCTTGTACAAGCACAACGTGACTACTTTGGTGAGCATGGTATTAAAACTCACAGTGGTGAGATTTGCCATTTAACTGACTTAGTTGAGATTGACGAAAAAGTTCGTTAATTATCAAAAGTATAAAAAGGCACCCGTAGGTGCCTTTTTTGTACTTGCTGCATTAACGGCTTAACTCACCGCGCAGATTGTCTTGCATCAAGTGACGAATTGTCTCTACTTCAAGCTTTTGACTAAATAGGTAGTGTAACTTGGTCAAACATGCTTCTAATGTCATATCGTAGCCACTGATCACGCCACAGTTTAATAAAGCATTACCGGTTGCATAACCGCCCATATTGACATGGCCTTTTAGACACTGTGTTAGGTTAACAATCACCATGCCACGTTTGCTTGCGTCATTAAGAATATCTAAAAATGCGGGATCTTGCGGGGCATTACCCACACCAAAGCTCAGTAAAACAAGTGCTTTGATATTGTCATTAACTAAGCTTTTCACCACCTCAGGACTGATCCCCGGATATAGGTAAAGTACACCAATAGGCTGTGGCGTGATATTCGATACCTGTAGTTCGTTATCAACGTAAGGGCTAAGTTGACCTTTGATTAGTTGAATATTAATTCCTGAGAGTGCTAATGGTTCAAGGTTTGGTGATGCAAACGCATCAAAGCCATCAGCATGGGCTTTTGTCGCACGGTTACCACGGAATAATTGATTATTGAAAAACAGGCTTACTTCTGCAATTGGATAATTAGCGGCTAAATACATTGCATTCAGTAAGTTGACTTGGCCATCAGAACGAAGTTGCGACAAGGGAATTTGCGAGCCTGTCACAATCACAGGTTTCGTTAGGTTTTCGAACATGAAAGACAAAGCAGAAGCCGTGTAGGCCATGGTATCGGTGCCATGTAAAACCACAAAGCCATCATAGTCTTGGTATTTACTCTTAATATCGTCAGCAATTAATTGCCAGTGGGCAGGGGACATATCTGAAGAATCAATGAGTGGGCAATATTCGTGAATATCAAACAAAGGCATTTCATCACGATTAAACTCTGCATTATTGACCACTGTTTCGGTTAAAAAACCCTCTGCCGGTACATAGCCGCGGCTCGATTTTTTCATACCGATGGTACCACCCGTATAGGCGATATATATACGTTTACGTTTCATAAAAAAAGCCCAGTTAAATAACTGGGCTTAGTATACCTAAAATCGTTTAGCTAAGTAACTTATTGAATTACATTACACACTAAACAACGAGCGTAAACGCCTTGTGGATCGTTGTAATCTTTTAGGTTATCAATTTCACTACTTAACTGATTAATAAGGCTTTGTAAGTTAGCTTGTGTTGCTAGTACTGAGTGTGATGAATCAGACTTAGCAAAGAAACTCTTAACAGCCGCTGTGCCAAAGATATCTTGCAGCATTTGCTCTTGTGGTGTTAATGACTGTTTGATGGTCTTAACATCATAATGATTAAGTTTAGCAAGCTCAGCAGCAGCCTTAATTGCATCTTGCTTATCGCCAAGTTTATCAACTAAACCCAGTTCTTTTGCTTGAGTTGCAATCCATACACGGCCTTGGGCAATTTTATCCACTTGCTCAGGGGTCATGTTACGTGCTTCAGCTACGACATTTAAAAAGCGTTTATATGCATTTTCAACGCTCATTTGAATGATGTTTGACATCTTCTCATCTAGTGGACGTGCAATAGAGAAGCCAGCAAGGTCAGTTGTTGCAACACCGTCAGAGTAAATACCTAACTCAGCCATGGTGTTTTCAAACGTCATGAAAGTACCGAACACACCAATTGAACCTGTAATTGTGCTAGGGGCTGCCCAAATTTCATTGGCAGCTGATGCAATCCAATAACCACCTGACGCAGCTACTGAGCTCATTGATGCGATAACCGGTTTACCTGCTGCTTTAAGTGCTAATACTTCAGCACGAATAACTTCAGAGGCAAACATACTACCACCACCTGAATCGATACGAAGCACAACCGCTTTCACTTTATCATCAAGACGTGCTTTACGAAGTAGGGCAGCTGTAGAGTCACCACCGATTTCACCTGCTTTACGTTCGCCATCAACAATGGTGCCTTTAGCTACAACAACAGCTACTTTTTCAGTAATTGGGTTATCGAACTCAACAGGCGGTTTTACAAGTGATAAATACTCACGGAAGCTTACTTGTTTAAATGTTTTACCTGTTTCTTCAGCACCGACTAATTCAATAAGTTGCTGGCGAATTTGTTGCGATGTTTTTAAAGAATCAACCCATTGATTATTTAACGCGTACTGACCTGAGTTACCGTCAACTGCTTGCATTTTTGCAAGGTAAACATCCATATCTTCATCAAAATTGCTTTCATCGAATGGACGGCTCGCTGCAACGTCAGTTTTGTACTCGTTCCAAAGTGCAGTTAACCAAACGCTGTTCGCTTCTTTTGCCGCATCTGACATATCATTACGAATGAATGGTTCAACCGCTGATTTATAAGTTCCCACACGGAAAATATGTTGAGTCACTTTTAACTTTTCAAGCGCGTCTTTGAAGTACAGTGGGAACATACCATAGCCTTCAATGCTCACACCACCATATGGGTGCATAGACACTTCATTGGCATGGGCAGCAATATAATATTGTGCTTGTGTATAGTAATAGCCCGTCGCAATAACTTGCTTGCCTGCATCTTTAAACGCATCAATTGCTTTAGTTATTTGTTTTAGCTTATTAATGTGCGCGCTTGGCATTTTTTGTAGGTCAAGAAGCATAACTGTGATGCGATCATCTTTAGTTGCTTCGTTGATCACTTCAATGACATCATCAAGAAGAATTTCTGATGGCGCTTCTTTGCCCATAGTTGCATCGTTGATGGCTGCTTCTACAGGATCAACATAGGTTTTTTCTTCAACAATAGGGCCATTTAAGTTTAGGCGTAGCACGGTTCCGTCTGCTACTTTTACTTGATCTTCTTCACCTGTTATGGCGACAAAGAAGAGTATTACTAGTAATAGAAATAATATGTTTAGGACCAAACGGCGGGAAAAATTAATCCCGGTCCAAATGCCTTTAAATATCTTTGCTAGCAAAATAAATCCTTAATTCAGTACAGCTTAGTAGTGAACTCATCTTAGCTTAGAATAACTTTAAAATTAACTGTTAAATAGTAACAGAGTGTTTAAAACGACAATTTGCTACAGATTAATTACGAGTGAAAAGTTGATTATTCTAAGTTATTGCCGCAGAATCTATTTCAAATAGAGGTTCGACCAGTTAACGGGGCACACAATGTTAGAACAAAAATTACAATTACCGCATACCGAACTTCGTAATCGTTTGGTTATGGGCTCAATGCATACCGGCTTAGAAGAAGGCTGGCATAACCGTAAACGCTTACGTGCATTCTACGAAGCACGTGCTAAAGGTGGCACGGGCTTGATTATTACAGGTGGCTACAGCCCAAATATTCGTGGCAAGTTATCTCCGTTCGCATCAACATTTAATTCTTTCTATGATGTGATCAAGCACAAAGCATATACTGATGCTGTGCATCAACATGGCGGAAAAATTTGCTTACAATTATTGCATGCAGGTCGCTACGCGTATCATCCATTCAATCAAGCACCAAGCTCGATTCAGGCTCCTATTAATCCATATAAACCTAAAGAAATGTCGTTAGGGTCGATTAAAAAAACCATCAAAGACTTTGCAAACTCAGCAAAACTGGCTGAAAAAGCAGGTTATGACGGTGTTGAAATTATGGGTTCTGAAGGCTATTTGATTAATGAATTCATGGCTAACCACACCAATAAAAGAACAGACAACTATGGTGGTAGTCTAGAAAACCGTATGCGTTTGGCGGTAGATATTGTTAAAGCTGTACGCGCTAAAGTAAGTCAAAAGTTCATTATTATATTTCGTTTGTCTGTGATGGATTTAATTCCTAATGGATCAACACCCGATGAAGTAAAGCAACAAGCCCTGGCACTTGAACAAGCTGGCGTTGATATCTTTAACACTGGTATCGGTTGGCACGAAGCTCGTGTCCCAACCATTGCCAGTATGGTACCAGCAGGTGCCTTTAAAGAAGCATCAAAACGCTTAAAAGATACGGTATCAGTGCCAGTTATCGCGGTTAACCGTATTAACACTCCAGAAATTGCCAATGGAATTTTAGAAGCAGGCGAGTCTGATTTAATCTCAATGGCACGTCCTTTATTGGCTGATCCTGAGTTCTTTAATAAGTACGCGAATAATAAAGCTGAGCAAATTAATATTTGTATTGGCTGTAATCAGGGCTGCTTAGACCATGTATTTAAAAATAAACGTGCTACCTGTTTGGTTAACCCACAAGCTGCGTTTGAATTAGATTATAGCCTTGAAAAAGCACCATCTTCTCGATTAGTACTGGTTGTAGGTGCAGGCCCTGCAGGCCTTGCTGCAAGTTGTTACTTAGCAGCGAAAGGTCACAAAGTGACTTTAATTGAACGTAAAGAACAAATGGGTGGCCAATTTAATTTAGCCATGCAAGTACCGGGTAAAGAAGACTTTAACCATACCCTTAACTACTTTACTAATGAATTAAAGCGTTTAAATGTCGATTTACAGCTAGGCACTGAATTTACCGACAATATGCTTAATCAATACGATGATGTGGTGTTTGCAACAGGTGTGCGTCCGCGAGAAGCGAAAATCGAATGCAGTGATGGCAAACGAGTATTCGCTTACGATGAAGTCATTCGTGGTGAAGTAAAACTCGGTGAGAAAATTGCGATTTTAGGTGCCGGTGGTATCGGTTTTGATATGGTTGCCTTTTTAAGTGAACACAAAGGACAAACAATTGAGCAGTTCAAAACTCAATGGGGTATTGAATGCGAAGCCGCGCCCGAAAAAGACAATCGCCAAATTTACATGCTTAAGCGAAGTGCAGGGCGGTTTGGTAGTGAACTGGGTAAAACAACGGGGTGGATCCATCGTCAAGTTGCCAAACAGCACGGTGTTAAACAAATCGCTGAGTGTCAGTATCTAAGCTTTGATAAGCAAGGTTTGAAGATTACTGTAAAAGGTGAAGAGCAAATCCTCGATGTTGATACTGTGATTGCCTGTATTGGTCAGGTGTCTAATACTGAAACGTTCGACAATCAAACCGAAAACGCTAAAGTTCACGTGATTGGTGGCGCAAAACTAGCTGCTGCTATCGATGCTAAACGTGCGATCTTTGAAGCGCTACAAGTTGCTCGTAAAATTTAATTGAAAGTAAACTAGAAAACGTGCGGTCTGTGTGATTAATCTATTTAGTCACGAGACCGCTATGTTGAAAACACACCTAATACCCCTTTACCAACGCATCTTAAATAAACTGCAGTTTCTAGATGGGCTTCCCAGCCTGTTAATTCGCTTGATCTTAGCCCCAGTGATGATCATTGCCGGCTTTAATAAACTAGCTTTGAGCGGTGATGTAACTCACATCTATCAATACTTTTTAGCGTCAGAAGATATTGTTGCTTGGTTCGGCAATAGTGAATGGGGTTTAGGCCTACCCATGCCCTCTGTATTAGCTTTTTTAGCTGCATGGACTGAGTTTTTAGGAGGGATCTTTATATTATTGGGTTTATTTACTCGTTTAACCGCAATTCCGTTGATGATCACTATGTTGGTTGCTGCGACGACCGTGCATGCTAGTAATGGCTGGTTTGCTGTAACACCCACAGATGCCAGCACGAGCCCTGCAAGAGTGCTGAATTGGCTTGCAATACCAGGAAGTGAAGCTAGTTTAGTTAATTCAAATGAAGCCAGTGAGCGATTAACGAAAATGCGTGAGTTGCTAGAAACACATGGTTATACAGAGTACCTCTATGCAAAAGGGAAACCAGTGATATTAAATAATGGTATTGAGTTTTCGGCTATCTATTTTGTGATGTTATTAAGTTTATTTTTTACAGGCGGTGGTCGTTTCGTCAGTATTGATTATTGGTTAACTAGAAAAGTATCGAATAGCTTTATTGCTCATAAAGATCAATGATAAGCTTGGGCTTTCTGCCCCTATTAATAAGGGGCGTCGTACTTAAGCATTTACGGAATATTCATGGACGCTTTAACGCTATTACAAACTCGACAATCAGATCCTCGCCTTATCGCACCAGGGCCTACAGCTGAACAACTTGACATAATTAAGCGTGCAGCCATTAAAGTACCCGATCATGGTTGTATTGCGCCTTGGCGTTTTATTGTGGTTGAAGGCGACGCACGTAATAAATTGGGTGAAATTTACCATCAAGCCGCTGTTGCTGAAAACCAAGATGATAGAACCATTGAGCGTGCTAAAGAGCTACCGCTGCGTTCACCTATGATGATCATTGCCATTGCGGATGTGAAAGAAAATCCAAAAGTGCCACGTATCGAACAGGTTCAAAGTGCGGGCTGTGCAGTACTCGCTATGCAACAAGCCGCATTTGCTCAAGGTTTAGGGGGAATTTGGCGCACAGGTTATTTTGCACAAAGCCCTGCTGTTAAAGCGGCACTTGGCTGTAAAGAAGACGATGAAATTGTAGGTTACCTCTATTTAGGTACGCCAGAAATTGACATTAAAAAACCTATTAGGCACAAACCTGAGTCGTTTTTTGAGAATTTATAAATAGTAGGAACTTTTATACAGTTAAGCAGTCAGACACTATTAAGCTTACTTATGTTAGTTTTTTCAGATTTAGCTTAGCTGTAAGAAGCGCACGGATGCAAAAAACGAAATAATTCTTCTTCAGTGTGTTTTTTAATCGGTTATTTTTTGTTAACGTATGGATGGTCTTAAAAAAATAACGATAAAGAAGACGAGAACAATGGGAAACTTATTTTTACGTGAAAAAGAAAATTGGTTCGCTTGGTCAGTTTGGGGCGTAATAGGCGCTGTAGTAACCTTCTTAGTTGCTATGTCTACGAAGCAACCTCATTACCTTGGCTTATCTGCTGTAGTAGTATTATTTCTACTTACATGGTGGATGCAAAGTACTAAACGATTCGATTTTGGCCGCGCTTTTAAAATTTGTTGCTACGTTTTAACGATCACCTGTTTACCCGCTTTCGCGTTAGTCATCATACCAAGTTACAATCTTAATAAAATTGATGTGATAGTGCAGGGCTCTGGATTTGCTTTAGTTAGTTTAATTGTTTGCTTAATTTGTTCATTAATTGCAAAACGGCCTAAACAGTATTACTGAAAATTACTTTTTTAAAGTTTTTTACAATTAAGACTTTACAACGAACGCGGTAAACACTATTATGCGCGCCGTACGGAGAGATGGCAGAGTGGTCGAATGCACCGGTCTTGAAAACCGGCAGGGGTTTGTAGCCCCTCTAGGGTTCAAATCCCTATCTCTCCACCATTATTTAAAAAACCGCCTAATTGGCGGTTTTTTGCTATCTGGAGATAAGTAATGTCTATAAGCGAGTCTTCTTCTACACAAATGCGCATAATTAAACATGTTTTGCTTTGGTGTATCTTTTCTTATTTTTATCACAGCGGCATTAATGTGCTTGTCGCTATGGCCCATGATGCGCAGCCCGACTACGGTTTATTGTCTTCGATTGCTTATGGTATCGGCTTTAATGTATTAGTCGGTCATTTGATCAGTAAGTATGATAAACATTGGCCATTAATTGCTGCTGCTGTTATTGCAACTGTGGGTCTTATTGCTGTGCCTTTAGTTATGTTCGGTAAAGAGGGGTTAATGAATGGGATTTTTATTGCCTCAATGATTGCCACACTACCTGTTTCTACATTTGTGATTGCTAAAATAAAGGAGCGAATTAGTGCAAACACTGAGCAAACGCAGTAAAACTAAGCGATATTCGTCGTTTTTTTATGTTAGTATGGGCACGTCTTTTAACTAAATAAACGTGAATTAAAAACATGTCAGATAATTTTACAACAGACGCTGAAAAAGCAAGTTACGGTATTGGTTTACAAATGGGTGAGCAATTAAAAGCAAATCCATTCGAAGGTTTAAACTTAAATTCTGTATTTGAAGGTATGAAAGACGCATACACTGGTAACGATTTCCAAGTTGAAATCCCAGCAATTCAAGCAGCTTTCGAGAAAATCAATGCTGAGATCCAAGCTCGTCGTGAAGAAGAAGCTAAAGTTCTTGCAGCTGAAGGTATCGCATTCTTAGAAGAAAACGCGAAGCGTCCAGAGATCACAGTTACTGAATCAGGTCTTCAATTTGAAGTATTAACTGCAGGTGAAGGTGAAAAACCAACTGCTGATTCAACTGTTCGTACGCACTACCACGGCACATTAATCAACGGCACTGTATTTGATAGCTCTTATGAGCGTGGTCAACCAGCTGAGTTCCCAGTAGGTGGCGTTATCAAAGGTTGGACTGAAGCACTTCAAATGATGGGCACTGGTTCAAAATGGCGTTTATACGTACCTCATGAGCTTGCTTACGGTGAGCGCGGTGCAGGTGCAGCAATCGCTCCTTTCTCAACGCTAATCTTTGACGTTGAGTTATTAGAAATTATCTAATCGATTTCTAATAGACATAAAAAAACCTGCTTAATGCAGGTTTTTTTATGTCTGAAGGAATAGCGAATTAGCTATTTGCTTCAGCGTATTCTTTACACGCAGCGATGTCTTCGCATTCACCATAAAGGTAAAGAGAGTGGTTAGTAAGCTTGATGCCATTCTCTTTTGCGATTTCTTCTTGACGACGTTCAATTGTATCGTCTTCGAACTCAACAACTTTACCACATTTTAGGCACACTAAGTGGTCATGGTGAGTGCTACCTGATAATTCAAATACTGACTTGCCACCTTCGAAATGGTGACGAGAAACAATACCTGCATCATCAAATTGGTTAAGAACACGGTAGACAGTTGCAAGACCAATCTCTTCGCCTTTGTCTAAAAGAATTTTATAGACATCTTCAGCGCTGATGTGTTGGTTGTCCGGAGATTGTAGAATCTCTAAAATTTTAATACGTGGCAAGGTTACTTTTAACCCTGCTTTTTTTAATTCCAAGTTGTGATCAGTCATTCAATCTGTCTCAATTTTATTTAGTTATACTAGGCATCATAAAGATGCACACGACACATTAGCAACTATTAGAATAACGTGCCTAGTTATTAAGTGCAAAGAACAATTCGTTTAATTGCCGATTTTTCAGACAAATATGAACTGGTTGTGCATCTTTACATCAGCTAGTAAATGCGAGTAGTACTTGTTATTAATCAGCAAGTTCCGCTAAACACATTTCATCATAAACCTGAGCACACCAGTCTTTAACACGCTTTTCAGTCAATTCTGGTTGACGGTCTTCATCAATACCTAAACCAACAAAATGGCCGTCATCTACTAGTGCTTTTGAAGCTTCAAAGTCGTAGCCTTCAGTTGACCAATGACCCACTACAATTGCGCCACGCTCAGTAACGATATCGTTGATCATGCCCATTGCATCTAAGAAGTATTCTGCATAGTCTTCTTGGTCACCACAGCCGAAAATAGCAACTAGTTTACCTTCGAAGTCAACTTCTTCTAATTCAGGGAAGAAATCATCCCAGTCACATTGTGCTTCACCGTAGTACCAAGTTGGAATACCGAATAACAATAAATCGAATTCAGCAATCTCTTCTTTAGAACTCTTTGCAATGTCATGAACCGCTACAAGCTTTTTACCTAATTCTTTTTGAATCATTTTAGCTACGTGTTCAGTATTGCCTGTGTCGCTTCCGAAAAAAATACCTACGCTTGACATGGATTTAAAACCTTCTATCTATCAATAGCCAATCTTTCTTGTAAAATTGTTTCAATCAACGCGCTACGGCTAATATTCTGCGCATCTGCCATATCGCTTAACGCTTGATATAACTGTGATGAAACCTTAAATTCTACACGCTTTAAACCACGTGCTTTATCTCGCTTTATTTGATTACGTTTGTTTACTTTTAATTGCATATCGCGAGGTAGGGGATTTGTTTTCGGCCTACCTGGACGCTTTTCGTATTCAAATAAATCGGGTGTTGTTCTATCTGTTTCTGACTTTGCCATGTCTAGCCCACACCTGCGCCTTGCCAGAAGACTTGAATAAGTCCTTTCGCTATAAACCCAGAACAGCCTAAAAATAGCACTAACCAAACGATGTATCGGCCAAATCGTGGTACATCACCTTTTTTAAGGACGTCTTGAATTGCCATTCCAATAAAAAAGAAAATACCGGCTAAGCCAAAATACAACCCTAAGGTATCAAATTCGTTAATTAACTGACTGACCATCAACGTATAAACCTTTAAATTAAACGGCGCGTACTATAGCACACAAATTTGTAATAATTTAGTGCGCACGATCAAAAACAGCGAATTTTATCAGGCCAATTATTGCGCTAAAAAATCACTGATTGCTTTATTTACAGCAAGTGGTTTTTGCGCATGAAGCCAGTGACCTGCACCATGAATAATTTTTGCTTTCGCATTAGGAAATAACGCAATAATAGCAGGGCGGTGCTCTGCTAAAATATAGTCTGAATCATTACCTTTAACGAATAAAGTATCACATAAACAAGAATCATTTTCATCAACTTGCGCTAAAATATTTTCATATTGCTGGTATAAAACCGCTAAATTAAAGCGCCATCGATAGTGACCTTGCTCATTCTTGGCAAAGCTTTTTAATAAAAACTGACGCACACCCATTTCATCAATGTGTTTGGCAAGAATTTCATCAGCTGCTTTTCTATCACTGACATTCGATTGTGCAACTTCGTTAAGGCCTGCAAAAATAGCACTGTGCCTTGGGTTATTCGCAACAGGAGAGATGTCTAACACAACAAGTTTATCAATAAGCTGTGGGTGATTAAGAGCTAATTGCATGGCTACTTTGCCACCCATTGAGTGACCTATGATGTGCGCTTTACTAATATTTAGATGTTCAAGTAACTCACTGACATCTTTCGCCATAGTGTGATAATTCATCGTATCGCTGTGGAATGACTTACCATGATTGCGTAAATCGATATTTGTTACGCGGTAATTTTCAGATAAAGCTTTAGCAATAACATTAAGGTTTTCAAGCGAGCCAAACAAACCGTGGATCAATACAACGTCTGAACCTTGACCCATTTGTTGGTAGTTTAATAGCATTTTCAACTCCTAATTTTAATGGCAGTATTTTGCCTAGTGAAATTACAAATTGCAAAACATAGAGAATTGCTGCGAGCTTAGGTATAATCATTGAGAACTTTTAAAATGTGACCCGTAAAGACAGGAATAACATGAAAAAAATCGACATAGACGACGAGTTATATCAATACATCGCAAGTAACACGCAAAGTATTGGTGAAAGTGCATCAACCATTTTACGTCGTTTATTAAACCTCTCTGATGGCACTAATGCCCCAGTTGAAACAACGACTACCAAAACTGAACAAGAAACCCCAGTTGTTGAAGTACAAGAAGAAATAAAACAAGAATTAAGCCCGCAATCGAGCACTGAAGATACAGAACATGCAGTTGAGACTGTCACAGCACCGACACAAGTTAAAGGTAATGTGTTTAATGTTCTTAATAAAGAAGAGCTCGCAATGCAAAAAGGTGTTGTAGGTCGTTTCTTATTTATTCTTGCGGCTCTTTATAGAACGCATAAAACTGATTTTGCAAATGTGCTTGAGATTAAAGGCCGTGACCGTGTGTATTTTGCAACAAGTAAAGAAGCATTACTTGAAAGCGGTAGCAGCATGAATCCAAAAAATATCACTGATACTGAGTATTGGGTGATGACAAATTCAAACACAACCAGAAAGAAAATGATGCTTCACGAAGTAGCACTGTGCTTAGGTTACAGCGCAGATGAAGCAGAAAAAATACGTGATTACTTATAATCCATAAGGAAATAATATGGCGATTCATCCAGATGCAGGCAAGCCTGCACCGCAAGAAAGCTTAGTGAATGTACCAAAACTGATCTCAGCTTATTACTTAAATGAACCAGACCTAGAACAAAATCCAGAACATTGCGTTGCATTTGGTACGTCTGGCCATCGTGGTTGTTCGTTCGATGTAAAATTTAATGAATCGCATATTTTAGCGATCACGCAAGCAATTTGTGATTACCGTAAAGAAAACAATATTTTTGGCCCACTTTTCTTAGGTAAAGATACTCACGCGTTAAGTGAAGCAGCTTTTAATTCTGCAATTGAAGTACTTGTAGCGAACGAAGTACAAGTCATAGCACAAGAAAATGATGACTACACACCAACACCCGTGATCAGCCATGCTGTTGTTTGCCATAACAAAGCAAACCCAAATGAACTTGCTGATGGTATTGTGGTAACACCTTCACATAATCCACCAGAAGATGGCGGCTTTAAATATAATCCGCCAAATGGTGGTCCAGCTGATACTGATGTAACAAAGTGGATTGAAGACAGAGCAAACCAATTATTGTTAGAAGATTTGGTAGAAGTGGAGTTATTCCCTTATGCAAAAGCATCACGCTCTGGCTTTATTAAGTATCAAGATTTGATTACACCTTATGTTGATGATTTAGTTAATATCGTTAATTTAAAAGCGATTAGCGATGCAAAAATCAAAATTGGTGTGGATCCACTTGGTGGTTCAGGTATCAATTTCTGGCCAGTTATTGCAGAAAAATATAATTTAGACTTAACGGTCGTAAATAAGTCTGTTGATCCAACATTCTCGTTCATGCCTTTAGATAAAGATGGCAAAATCCGTATGGATTGTTCATCTCCTTATGCAATGACAAACCTTATTGCATTAAAAGATGACTACGATATTGGCATTGGCAACGACCCTGATTATGACCGTCACGGTATTGTTACGCCTGACGGTTTAATGAACCCAAATCACTTTTTAGCGGTCGCTATTGATTACTTACTAAATAACCGTGAATGGTCAAACGATGTTGCAATTGGTAAAACGCTCGTATCTAGCGGTATGATTGATAAAGTCGTTGCACGTAATAACCGCGAAGTAAAAGAAGTCCCAGTAGGCTTTAAGTGGTTTGTTGAAGGCTTAAGCAAAGGTACGCTTGCTTTCGGTGGTGAAGAAAGTGCAGGGGCGTCATTCTTACGCTTCGATGGTACAGTTTGGAACACAGATAAAGATGGCTTTATTTTAGGTCTACTTGCTGCTGAGATTTTAGCAGTAACGGGTAAAACACCGTCGCAGCTTTACAAAGAGCTTGAACAAGAGTTCGGTGCACCTATTTATAAACGTATTGATGCACCAGCGAATGCTGAGCAGAAATCACGTTTAAAAGCGTTATCAGCAGATGATGTGACTGCTAGCACGTTAGCAGGAGACGCTATTACACAAAAGCTGACTCATGCTCCGGGTAACAATGCTGCTATTGGTGGTTTAAAGGTTGTGACTGAAAATGGTTGGTTTGCAGCACGTCCATCAGGTACCGAAGACATCTATAAAATTTACCTTGAATCATTCAAAGGTGAAGAACATCTAGCATTATTAGAAAAAGAAGCAAAGAAACTGGTTGATTCAGTAATTAGCTAATTTTTTTCATCTATCAAAACGGCTGATATTATCAGCCGTTTTTGTATTCTACTCTCACGCATTTTTAGGATAGAACAATGAGCTATTCAACCCCTTCATATCTTGACGAATTAAAATCTACCGGCGACTTCTTAACACTCACTCGCAACAATGAATTTTCACTTGAGCCAACGTCATTCACCCTTGAAAATGGCACAGAGGTCACAATTCATGATACGGGTATCATTGAGTTTCAACCAACACAGCAAACAAACAAAGATATTGTGCTTTCAAGTGCTATCCATGGTAACGAAACTGCGCCAATTGAGATCTGCGATCAATTAATCAAGTCAATCATTACAAACGAACTTGAACTAAAGCAGCGTGTTTTGTTTATTTATGGTAATCCTAAATCAATTAATATCGGTAAACGTTTTGTCGATGAAAACTTAAACCGCTTGTTTAATGGTCATCATACTATAGAAGGTATTGCCTCAAACCCTGAGCGAGTGCGTGCAAAGCTACTTGAAGATGTGGTTGCTGATTTCTTTGCTAGAGGCAGCGAGGGGAGTGAGCGTTTTCATTATGATCTACATACGGCAATTCGTGGCTCTAAAAATGAAAAGTTCGCAGTGTATCCTTTTTTACATGGTAAACCATGGAAAAAATCACAACTGCAATTTCTACTTAGCTGTGGCGTAAATACAGTATTAATGATGAAATCTGCAGCTACCACCTTTAGTTACTACTCATCGTTTGTACATGGCGCTGATTCGTTTACTGTTGAACTAGGCCAAGTAAAGCCATTTGGTGAAAACGATATGTCACGATTTGAGAAAACCGAACAAACTTTAATTGCATTAATTAGCCAAGAATCGATTCAATACAAAGAATTCAATGCAGAAGACTTTGAGTTGTTTTCAGTTTATAGAACAATAAACCGTACTTCAGAAGATTTTAGCTTTCCATTTGCTGATGATGTTGAAAATTTCACCGGGTTTGCGAAGGGGGAATTATTAGCTGTAGATGGTCAGACCAGATATGAAGCGGATGTAGACGGTGAAGCAATTATCTTCCCAAACGCAGATGTGGCCTTGGGTCAGCGCGCTTTGCTTACCGTTATCCCAATGCAAGTTGATAGCAACTTTATTTAAAATCTCTGCATTAACACCCACCTAAATTAAGTTAACTGTATGACTTTTAAGGTTTTATTTTGTTGTATAGTTAACTTTCCATGCGTTTTTAGCCATTTAGCGCCTATTCGTCTATGATTAGTTGAATAACAACTTACGTTAACGTAAAGTGACGGCAGTTTAATTTAATTAGATTGAATATTGCGCAAACTTTATCCTTACAGCTTATGCTGATAAAAATACAAATAAGGGCAGTGGCGTAGGTTTCTGACAACGAAAGAAGGTAGGTTATGAGTAATCCAAATAACGTATCGCTAAACATTAATCATGAACTGTCATTTATTGATGGTCACGCATTAACGATCCCTACATTAAGCATTCTTAATGAGGAAGGCGACATCTACGAAGGTGCAACCGCACCTGATATCGACAAAGCAACAGCAATCCGTTTATACGAGACAATGCGTTTTATTCGTGCGCTGGATGAGCGTATGCAGGCTGCACAGCGTCAAGGTCGCGTAAGCTTTTACATGCAATGTTTAGGTGAAGAAGCGGCTGTAACTGCATCAGCAGCAGCCCTTGATCAAAACGACATGATCATGGCCCAATACCGTGAGCAAGCTGCTCTACGTTATCGTGGTTTTAGTCTTGACCAATTCATGAACCAAATGTTCTCAAATGAAAAAGATTTAGGTAAAGGCCGCCAAATGCCAATTCACTATGGCTCTCGCGAACTTAACTACATGACCATTTCATCACCGCTTGGTACACAAATTCCACAAGCAACAGGCTATGCGTACGGTCAAAAAGTACGTCATATCGATGCCCAAACTGGCGAGTTAAATAGCACAATTGATAACATCACTATTTGTTATTTCGGTGAAGGTGCTGCCTCTGAGGGTGATTTCCATGCTGGTTTAAATATGGCCGCAGTTCACGAAGCACCGGTTATCTTCTTTGCACGTAATAACGGCTATGCGATTTCAACACCTGCAGAAGAGCAGTTTAAAGGCGATGGTATTGCATCACGTGGTGTCGGTTATGGCATTAAAACAATCCGTGTTGATGGTGCTGATGCTCTTGCTGTGTATGCTGCAACCAAAAAAGCCCGTGAGATTGTTACCACTCAAGGTGAACCTGTTTTAATTGAATCAATTGCTTATCGTTTAGGTGCTCACTCTACAAGTGACGATCCAAGCGGTTACCGTAGTAAAGATGAAGAAGCGAAACATAAAGGCTGCCCAATCGAGCGTTTCCGCAAATGGTTATTAAAGCAAGGTTGGTTAGACGAGGCGCAAGACGCTAAAGATAAAGAAGCTATTCGTGAAGAGATCTTAGCGGCTCTTAAGCGTGCAGAGAAGGTTGCAAAACCTGCTTTAGAAGAGCTTATTTCTGACGTATACGATACGCCAATTCCATCACTGCAAAAACAATACGAACAATTAAAAGAGCATATTTTGCAGCATCCTGATGCTTATCCAACAACTGCAGGGAGATTAAAGTAATGGCTAAAATGAACATGCTTCATGCAATTAACTCTGCCCTTGATATCACCATGGCAGAGCATCCAAATGCCTGTATTTTTGGTGAAGATGTTGGTTATTTTGGTGGTGTATTCCGTGCTACATCCGGCTTACAAGAAAAATATGGTAAGCACCGTGTGTTCAATACACCATTAACAGAACAAGGTATTTTAGGTTTTGCCAATGGCTTAGCGGCATTTGGTGCGCCGGCATTAGCCGAAATTCAATTTGCAGATTATATTTTTCCTGCATTTGACCAAATCGTGAATGAATCAGCTAAATTCCGTTACCGTAGTGGTAATGAATTTAATGTTGGCAACCTAACAATTCGCACCCCTTACGGCGGTGGTATTGCGGGTGGTTTATATCACTCTCAATCACCAGAAGCTTATTTTGCTCATACACCGGGTTTGAAGTTGGTTGTACCGCGTAACCCGTATCAAGCAAAAGGCTTACTACGTGCTTCAATTAAAGACAATAACCCTGTTATTTTCTTTGAGCCGAAACGTTTATACCGTGCATCAACTGGCGAAGTACCAGAAGAAGATTACAGCATTGAGCTTGGTAAAGCTGAAATCGTACAAGAAGGCACTGATGTTACTTTACTTGCTTGGGGTGCGCAGATGGAAATCATCGAAGATGCCGCTAAAAAAGCAGCAGAGCAAGGTATTAGTTGTGAAGTAATCGACTTACGTACCATTTTACCGTGGGATGTTGAGACTATTGCTAAATCAGTGACCAAAACGGGTCGTTTAGTGGTTAGCCATGAGGCACCTATTACCAATGGTTTTGGTGCAGAAATCGTTGCAACAATTCAACAAGAGTGTTTCTTACACCTTGAATCGCCAATTGCTCGCGTGTGTGGTTTAGATACACCATACCCATTAGCACTTGAAAAAGAATATGTGCCGGATGCACTTAAAGTGCTTGCTGCGATTAAGCAATCAGTAGAGTTTTAGGAGTCAGTATGTCTAAAGATTTTATCTTGCCAGATATCGGCGAAGGCATCGTAGAGTGTGAAATTGTTGAATGGTTAGTGGCAGAGGGCGAGTCAGTAAAAGAAGATCAGCCTATTTGTGATGTTATGACCGACAAGGCGCTTGTGCAAATTCCTGCTGTTCATGATGGTGTGATCAGTAAGCTTTATTATGCAAAAGGTGATATTGCAAAAGTTCATGCGCCACTATTTGCGATGGATGTTGATGGCGAAGCACCAACACAAAGTGAACAAATGCAAGCTCCAGCAGTTACAACAGGGTCGGCTGAACACTTAGAAGACTTTATTTTACCAGATATCGGTGAAGGTATTGTTGAGTGTGAAATTGTTGAGTGGTTAGTTAGTGAAGGCGACGAAATCGTTGAAGACCAAGCTGTGTGTGATGTAATGACAGACAAAGCATTGGTACAAATTCCGGCTAAATACACAGGTAAAGTAGAAAAGCTTTATTATCAAAAAGGCGATATTGCAGCGGTTCACAGCCCATTATTCCAAATGAGCATTGCCGGCCAAAGCGCAGAGCCAGATGTAAGCTCAGCGGTAGTTAAAGCACAAACAAATGCAGCGACTAAACCTGCACAGAAGCCTGCGGCTTCAACAAACTCTAGCAAACAACTTAATAAGAAAGCAGTTGCTTCACCGGCTGTTCGTCGTAAAGCCCGCGAACTTGATGTTGATTTAACGCAAGTACCAGGGTCTGGTAAAAATGGCCGTATTTACAAACAAGATATCGAAGATTTCTTGAATGAAACGCCAAGCCAAGCAGCATCACAACAAGCTGCGCCAAAAGCGGCAGAGCCTGTATCAACTACAGCGTCTGCTGGTGGTCGTCGTGTTGAGCCAATTAAAGGCATTAAAGCGGCAATGGCGAAGCAAATGGTTGCCTCAGTTTCTACAATTCCTCACTTTACTTTCTGTGATGAAATTGACCTAACTAAACTGATTGCAATGCGAAGTGAGCTAAAAGAGCAGTACAAGCAACAGGGCGTTAAGCTCACGATGATGCCGTTCTTTATCAAAGCACTGTCGTTAGCGATTAAGCAATTCCCAGTACTTAACTCGCAAGTGAATGATGATTGTAGCGAGCTGACTTACTTTGATGATCATAACATCGGTATGGCCGTTGATTCTAAGATTGGTTTACTCGTACCAAACATTAAATCATGTCAATCTAAGAGCATTGTCGATGTTGCTAACGAAGTTACCCGCTTAACTGAAGCGGCACGTGATGGTCGTGTTTCACCAGATGATTTGAAAGGCGGCACTATTAGCATTTCTAACATCGGTGCGATTGGTGGCACAATTGCAACCCCGATCATCAATAAACCTGAAGTAGCGATTGTTGCTTTAGGTAAGCTGCAACATTTACCTCGCTTTGATGCGCAAGGTAATGTGATTTCAGCAGCAATTATGCAAGTGAGTTGGTCTGGTGACCACCGTGTGATTGATGGCGGAACAATTGCTCGCTTTAACAACTTGTGGAAGTCTTATTTAGAAGATCCTGCAAAAATGATGATGGCGATGAGCTAAATCAGTAAGCATTAAAAAACCAGCCTCGGCTGGTTTTTTTAATGCTACGGATTATATGCCGTAAAAATACAGCCCATAACCGAGTAACAGCGCAGGTATTGTTGAATACACTGTCGCCATTAGTGCAGCTTTTGGTGCTAAGGCGATAGCTGGGAATAGGGCATCGCCATCATTTGAAATTGCATTGGCTGCCATCGCACTAAATGGAATAATACCTTGTATATACAGTGTCATCACAACGATTTGTGGCCCGCAGCCAGGTAATAAGCCAATAGCCACAGCCACCAGCGGTGCCAGATAAGCATACTCAGAAAACCAGGCAGTTAAATCAACGCCAACTAGATTAACGAGAATTTCGAACAGCATAAAACTGGCAACAACCCAAGCTGTGACAAAGTGCGTGTCCATTAACACTTTCGTGAGTTTAGAAGGAGGTGTGCAAGGCGCTTCTTCACTGGTTACTTGCTTATAGCTGCTGCCATTTGATGAAAGTGCCCATACAACCACAGTAAATAACGCCATGATTGAGCCAAACAGGGTGATGCCAGTGTTAACGCTATGACTAAATGCGCTCAGGTCAGAGTTGGTCGCTATGACAGAAGCAATAATTAAGCTTGGTACTAAGGTAAATTTCCAAATAGGTCGGCTAAACTTCAAAGCGCTTGGTTGGCATTGTGGCTGTTCGCTGTATTCACCTGCTTCATCAGGTTGAAATTGATTGGGGTTATGAAAGGTATTAACTATCTGACCGCAAATAATACCCACAGCAACACCGATTAACATCATTAATAAACCATCAAGCGGGCGGGTTGCTAAAAGTAAAAATGCGGCATCGCCCATGGTTGCTGTTAATACGGCAACAACAGAGCCAAAGCTAGCTTGTTTTTTGGTAAATTGGGTTACAACGATTATCGCACCCCCACAGCCAGGTAAAGCACCTAAAATAGACGCAAAGCCCACCTCTAAAATGCCTGATTTAGCGCGTAAATAGCTAAGCTGCAATTGAGGAAGTCGATCAATAAGGTAGTAATAGATTAATAAGGTGGCTGCAACAAACACAGATACTTGAAAAAAAGCATCACTTAATGCTTGTAGGGTAAACTCTCGGGTTGCAGGTATTGCTAGGGCTATTAGCAATAAAAGAGGTAAAAATAAGCGTTTATTGTCCGTAATATAACACCTCGTTTTGTGTGGAAAAAACCTCGTTTGTGTCAATGAAAGCATACAGTGCAACCTATCAATTAATCAGGTTACACTGTATTATTAAATTAAATGAAAATCAATCTCATTTGTATTTATTTACGTTGGAACTCTGAAGTCGCATTCCAAGTCGGCCATTCTTTACGTTCAGAGATATCAAAACCTACTTGATAGAATAACTGAAGGTCCTGAACGGCACCTGATAAATCCCACTCATCGCGGTAACGGTCACATGGCTGATGGTAACAACCACGGAGCACTAGGCTCATACGCTTACGATAATTTGCGGTTTCTTCATCAAGAGCTTCACTACCACCACCGGCATACATTGCAGGGACACCCATGTTTGCAAATGCAAAGTGATCAGAGCGGTAGTAACCACCTGAAGACGGTTTAGGGTCGCCAGATACTGTACGGCCTTGTGCTTTTGCAGCTGTTTCTAGCAGGCTATCCATTTCTGATTTACCAATACCAACAACACTGATGTCTTTTACTTTACCTAATAGGTTTAAGCTATCCATGTTGATGTTGGCAACCGTTTGCGACGCAGGGATCACTGGGTGTGCAGCGTAATACTTTGAGCCAAGTAGCCCTTGCTCTTCTGCAGTAACAGCTAAGAATGTCATTGAGCGACTAGGGTGCTCAGGTAAAGTAGCAAATGCTTCTGCAACTTCAATTAAACCCGCTGTGCCTGTCGCATTATCGTGGGCACCATTATAGATTTGGTCGCCTTTGCGGGTTTTATCAGTACCAAGGTGATCCCAGTGAGCAGAGTAAATGATGTGCTCATTAGGCTTTTCGCTACCCGGTAACGTCGCGATAAAGTTATACGAAATTGATTTTTTGATTGTGTTGTTTACTTCAACGCTCGCAGTTAGGTCGCCCATATCAACATGGTAAGCACCTTTTGCCGCATTAGCTTTCATGGTATCGAAATCTAAGCCTGCTTTTGTGAAAAGCTCTTTAGCAACATCAGTTGTTACCCAGCCTTCAACAGCCACACGATCCATGTTGTTATTTTCTTTTTGGAAACCAAATTGCTCACCGCTCCATGAGTTTTCAACTACAGACCATGGATAAGAAGCCGGTGCTGTTTCGTGGATGATAATCGCACCTGCTGCACCTTGACGGCTTGCTTCTTCATATTTGTACGTCCAACGACCGTAATAGGTCATGGCATCGCCAGTGAATAAATCAGGGTTTTTAGTTGCAAAACCCGGATCGTTTACCAGCATCACAACAGTTTTGCCTTTGACGTCTAAACCTTCGTAGTCGTTCCAGTTGTACTCTGGTGCATTAACACCGTAGCCAACGAATACTAATTCAGAATCTTTAATACTTTGTTTTGCACTAATACGGCTGCTACCCATTACCATGTCTTTTTTGTATTGGTAATCTTTACCGCCAATGCTAAGAACCATGTTTGAGTCTGCTTCAAGTGAAACAAGCGGTACTTCTTGTAAAAAGCTATCACCGTTACCCGGTTCGAAACCAAGTGCTTTAAATTGCTCTGTTAAATAGGCAAGCGTGAGCTCTTCACCTTTAGATGATGGTGCACGACCACCGAACTCGTCAGATGCAAGCACTTTAATGTGCTCTGCAAGTTGCTCTGCGTTAATGCTTTGATAGGCTTTTTCGACATCACTTGATGTGATACTTGTTGAAGCACAGCCAGCAAGAATGGCACTTGCAAGTACTGTGAGTGGAAAATAGCGTTTCATAATAGCTCTTTTTTTGTTTTATGGTGGCATTAGTATATGAGGTTCTATTAATGAGAACCAGTTTTTACGGTAAACTACCCACAATACATCAAGAAGTTAAAAATTAAGCAATGAAACGATTTACTGCTCCTGAGCAATGGTCAACGCAATACCTTACAACGGGTGCTTTTAGTGACCTAGCAACACTATTTAAGATCGATAAACTGTCAGATTGGCCGTCTTGCCAATGGTTTAGTCAATACCTCAATGCCGAAACGTCACAAGGCACTGCGATTAGTTTTGTTGAAGATGAAAAGTTTGCAGATGAAACCCGTTATTATGAGCAAATCATATTTGAGACAGGGCAAGTACCAACAAGACAACAAAATTGGCATGATCTTTTTGGTGGCTTTATTTGGTGTTTATTCCCAAAAACCAAAGCCTTGATCAATCATCAGCATATTGAAGAAATTAAACTGCATGGTCTAAAAGAGCGTAGTAAACACCGCAATGCGCTTACTTTATTTGATGAATGCGGCGTGGTTCTCGCGATTACTGAGCAAAGCTGGCAGCAGCAATTACGCGACCATCAATGGCAGCAGGCCTTTGTAGAACAACGAGAACAATGGGGTAAAAGTATTAGGCCATTTATGTTTGGTCATGCTAATTACGAAATGCTTACTCAGCCGTATATTGGTTTAACGGGTAAAGCATTATTTGTAATTGTACCTAATGACATATTTTGTAAAGATTTAAGCGAGCAATATGCGTATCTAGATCAACGGCTTTATGAGATGATAAAAGTCGATGATTGTTTACGTGATAATAAAAATTTATCACCTTTACCCTTGTTAGGCGTACCAGGATGGTGGACTGACAATGAAAATCCAGAATTTTACAGTAACACTGATTACTTTAGACCGAAACGAAGGAAACGCACATGATTGAAGTGGCAGGGCTTAAAAAGAAGTTTAAGCTAACAAAAGATCATAAAAAAAATAAAACGGACAACATAGACCCCCGTGAAGATAAAGAGTTTTTTCATTCTGTAAGAGACGTCAGCTTTCAATGTAACAAAGGTGAAGTACTCGGTTTACTTGGCCCAAATGGTGCTGGTAAAACAACCACTCTTAGAATGATTTCAACAGCCTTAAAACCCGATGAAGGCAGCATTACCATTTCTGGTCACGATATTGTTAAAAAACCTTTGGTTGGCCGCAAATCAATTGGATTTCTATCTGGTAGTACAGGCTTATACGGTCGTTTAACGGTAAAAGAAAACGTCGAGTATTTTGCTCGCTTACATGGCATGAGTAAAAAAGCAGTCGCAGCACGTTGTGACGAGTTATTCACCTTGCTTGATATGCACAATTTTATTGATAAACGCGCCGAAAACCTCTCAACAGGTATGAAGCAAAAAGCCAATATTGCTCGTGCAGTCGTTCATCACCCTGACGTGGTTATACTCGATGAGCCAACGACTGGTTTAGACATTATGACTACACAAACCGTAATTAACTTTATTCGCGGCCTTAAAGAGCAGGGCACACCGGTTATTTTCTCAACGCACCATTTAGATGAAGTTGCCTTACTGTGTGACCGTGTTGCGGTGATAAACCAAGGTATCAGTTGCTTTGATGGCACTTTAGATGAGTTTAAACAAACGGGTCAAAGCGAAGAGCTAAACCAAGCGTTTATGAATATTTTGACGGAGAGTCGTAATGTTTGAAGTATTTAAAAAGGAATTAAGAGAGCTGTTACGTGACCGTAAAACATTGATTTTCGTGGTCGCATTACCAGTTGCTGTTTTCCCATTATTATTTGCAATTATGGCCTTTATCAGTTCACAAGCGGCGTTAGAGGCAGAACAAGAGGTCCACACTTACGCCATTATTAATGGTAACTATGCACAAGAGTTTACAGATAAGGTGTTTTACCATAAAAGCTTTGCTTTATATAAAGGCGACGAAACCTTTAATACGGTAGAAGAGCTCACCAAAGCGGTTAAAGCAGGCACCATCGACATGGGGATCTATTTACCGTCAGACGCAAAGCAAACACTAGATGATGCCAAGCAAAGCGAATGGCAAGTTGTATATAACGACGCTAAGGCAATTAACTTTTTGTTTGACCGTGTAAAAGAGCTTGCAAAAGAGTATGGCGATAAACTGCGCACGACAAAGCTGTTAAGTTTTGGTGTATCAGAGCAGCAGCAAGCCGCCATTATTGAGCCTATTAAAGTGGTGAAGGTCGACACTGCTGATAAACGTGAAAATCTGGGTGAGAAAATTGGTGGGTTTATTCCTTACCTACTCATTCCTCTTGTATTAATGGGCGCAACATATCCGGCGATTGATCTCGGTGCTGGTGAAAAAGAGCGTGGTACACTCGAAACCCTTCTACTTACACCAATCACCCGTACACAGCTGGTGTTAGGTAAGTTTGTAACCTTGCTTGCTTCTTCAATTGCAACAACCACCATTACCGTACTCAGTATGGGGGTGTGGATATCAGTGGCCATTGCATTTGTAGATTTAGCAGTTGTTAAAAACGCATTTAGCTCTTTAACGGTATTAGATTTAGGGCTGATTTTTGTGTTGTTATTGCCTATAGCTGCAATCTTCTCATCATTAGCGCTGGCTATTTCTATATATGCGCGAACCTTTAAAGAAGCACAAAACTACATGGCACCACTAAGCATGGGTGTCATTTTTCCAATTATGGTTGCTTTAATGCCGAATGTTGAACTGACGAGCAAAACCGCTTTTATTCCTGTGACAAACGTTGCGTTGGCAATAAAAGAAATCATTAAAGGCACCGTCGATTACACACTTGTGGGTTTAATTTTCCTAGCGACAGTGATTGTCGCAGGTGCATTACTCGCATTTTGTGTTAAATGGTTTAATAAAGAAGATGTCTTGTTTAGATAAGCGATTTATTGATTTTAACTAATGATAAAGCACCATTTTGGTGCTTTATTTGTTTATGAGCTTATCTAAGTGCTTGCTAGTCCTTATTAATTAATATTTTTTCTGTATACTCCTCCTTTGCTATCAATCTCTCCTATACTCTAATGCAGAGTAGAAAAGAAGGCTTTCGATTCAATGGATTCTGGACATTCAGCGCATTTCTATCAACGTCATAAATTACCAATACTGGCATTATGTATTCTTTTAGTATTGGGCATTTTTGTTACTGTAAAATATGAATATGATCTACGAGAAGATGTGTTCACTCGCACCTTTGAACAGATGCAGCGAGAGCTCGACACTAAAGAAAGTGTATTAAAAACAAGTTTAAGAGAGAATATTTCAGCACTTAACTTCTTAGATTCAACCCCGCCAGTGCTTGCAATCATGCGTGCTACAAATGATCAAAATTTAGATCCCGTTTTAGGCACACCTATCTCAGCATGGAAAGACCGCCTAGCAAAAATCTTTACTGGTTTTATGTCAACAGATAAAGACCTCGCACAAGCTCGGTACATTTATATTGCTGATAATGGCAAAGAAGTTGTGCGGGTTGATAGTTTAAATGGTCAGGCTTATAGAGTGGCTGATGACAAGTTACAACACAAAGGCCAACGTGATTACATGCAAATTACGGCAAAGCTTGAAAATGGCCAAATTTACATTTCACCCATTAACTACAATCGTGAAAATGGCCGTTTACAACAGCCTTATATCAGCACATATCGGATAGCCAAATTAGTAAAAGATAATGAAGGTAAGCCGTTTGCAGTGTTGATCCTCAACTATTATGCAGCCGATTTGCTTAATAAGCTTACCAGTAACACCGCTGATAATCTGTCAGTGTATTTACTAAATGCGCAGCAACAATTTATCTATCATCCAAAGGAATCATACCGTTTTAGTTTTGAGCTGGATGATGCTCATTACTTGTCTGAAGAATTTAGCACTGAACAACAAATGGCAGGCGTTGATTTTTTTGATGTAGTTAACTTGCCCGAAAAATTATATGTTCAGAAAATTATTGAGTTTAACAATGGCGTTCAAATGCAGCCACTGACACTGGCTGTTTCAATAAATACAGATACATTGCTCAATGAAATACATCAAAAGCGATTAAGGTTTATTGGCATATTATGCTTAATCATTTTTGCAGTCATGATGTTATTTATAGTTTATCAACGTGACATCAACAGAAAAATTGAGCTCAGTTTTTTAAAAGAAAAAAACAGCAAAATAATTGAAAGCTCAACAGATGCCATCATTATGGTTCAGCCAAATGGCGTTATTTGTAATGCTAATGAAACAGCAAAAACATTTTTTGGTATCAAAGAACAAACGACCCATTTTGATACTTTATTTAATTATAATGATGAAGATTTTCAAGGGATTGGACAAGCCATAAAAGAGGGACAGCGATGCTCGTTTGAAGCGGTCCACATTAGCGAACAAAACACACACTACTTTTCTATCACTATGGCACCAGTCTTTGATGCTGCAAAACAGCAGTACCAAATAGCTGCCATACTGCGCAATATCGATTCACTAAAGTGTGCTCAACATCAACTTGAAAAGCTTAATGTGACTTTAGAAGAAAAAGTAAAAAGTCGCACAGCAGAACTTGAAAAGGCGACCGAAGAAGCATTAGCGGCCAGTAAAGCGAAAAGTGAATTTGTCGCTAATATCTCCCATGAAATCCGCACTCCGATGAACGGTGTTCTCGGTATGCTGGAAATGCTTGAAGAAGAGCCATTATCTACTCAGCAAATGCAATACTTACACTACGCGAATACCAGTGCAAACTCATTGATGACATTGATCAATGACATTCTAGATTTTTCAAAAATAGAAGCTGGTAAACTTGATTTAGATAGTCACGCGTTTGATGTTGTTTCAGTGTGCAGTGATTTAATAACGTCGATGGCTGTACAAGGACAGAAAAAAGGCCTTGAAATACTGTTTGATGCGCATGCTATCACTCAGCGAACCGTGATGGGTGATAGCCACCGCTTAAAACAAATTCTCAATAATTTATTGAGTAATGCATTTAAATTTACCCACAAGGGTCATGTTAGCTTAACGGTAAAAGAGCAGCTGCATTCAGACAATACGCTTTGCCTAAGCTTTGTTGTTGAAGATACAGGTATTGGTATTTCAAAAGAAAACCAAAGTAAATTGTTCGAAGTGTTTACACAAGAAGACTCAAGTACAACGCGCCATTATGGCGGTAGTGGCTTAGGACTTTCAATCAGTCGAAAACTCGCTCAGTTAATGGGGGGCGATATTATCGTAGAGAGTGAAAAAGGTCAGGGCAGCCGATTTTGGGCAAGTATTTGTGTATCAATAAGTGAATCGCCAAAAGGCCAACATCAGATCAATCTACTTAATGATAAACAAGTAGGCTGTGCGCTTCACTATGATTTACTAGCTAGCAATGTTGAGCTGCAACTAGAAACACTATGCCAGCATCAACGACCTACAATAACACGTTTATCCGATGTATCTGAAAACGCCTTTAAACAATTAGACTTACTGATTATCGACCACAAACACCCTGATTTTAATACTGTTTTAGGTTTAGCATCACACTATCCAGATAAACATGTATTAATTTTAGGTGTAATGGCATCGCTTAAGCAAAAGCAAACATTACCAGGTAACTGTACGGTTATAGCAAAACCAGTGACCCCGGATGAATTGGCTTATAAACTGGCTGTGTTGTTCAATGATAAAGACGCTGTAATTGAGCGTAAATCCCCTGATGACAAGGAACGTATTGAGCTGGATTTAACAGCTCGTTCAGTGCTTATTGTCGACGATAACATGATCAATATTGAAGTGAGCAAAGCGATTTTAAGAGATAGCCATGTGCATATTGAGTCTGCCGGTGATGGTCTAGAAGCACTTGAGGTATTAAACAACAGTGATACTCAGTTTGATCTGATTTTAATGGATTGCCAAATGCCAAACTTAAACGGTTATGACTGTACTAAAGCAATCCGACAAGGTAAAACAGGCCCAAGGTATCAAGATGTGGTGATCATTGCGATGACCGCAAGCGCCATGGCTGGCGATAGAGAAAAATGCTTAAGTGTTGGCATGAATGACTATATTACCAAGCCCATTAAACAAGCCACATTGCGCAAAAAGCTCTCAATGTGGCTGAAAGCTTAAGCGGCATCTTGGTTTTTATTAAATGCAGGTTTAGGTGTCAGTGTACTAATGTCTGCAGAGTGAATCACTTTTTGTGTTTCACTCCAATGTAGTAGCTCAATACGGCCAGCACTGTTTTCAACTAACGCAGTACAGTTTTCAATCCAGTCACCATCATTGCAATATAAGATGCCATCAACCACTTTCACGGTTGGGTGATGAATATGCCCACAAATGATGCCATCGACGGCTTGTTTTTTTGCTTCGTGAATGGCCGCTTTTTCAAATGCATCAATCGCTTCGCGCGCTTTATGCACTCGCGCTTTGATCCAAGAAGCTAATGACCAATAATTACCACCAAATAAACGGCGAATGCGATTAGTCCAGCGATTTAAAAATAGTAAAAAATCGTATCCTGCATCGCCTGCAATACTGATTAATTTGTTGTAACGCGTTGCTGAGTCAAAATCGTCGCCATGTAGAAGTAAAAACCGTTTATTGGCTTTTGTGGTATGGATATATTGCTTATGTACTTCGATACCGAATAATGAATCATTAGCATAATGGCGAAAGGTTTCGTCATGGTTTCCCGGTATATAAATGACGCGCGTGCCATCTTTCGCTTTTTGTTGAATAAGCGCTAGCACATCGTAATGGCTTGGGTGCCAGAAAAATTGCCGTTTCATTGACCATAAATCAACAATATCACCGACCAAATACAGTACATCGCATTCAATAGCATTTAAAAAGTCTAGTAAGTACTGTGCTTGGCAGTCTTTGTAGCCTAAGTGAACGTCGGAAATCCAAACGGCAGGATAGTGGGTTTTACTACTGCAAGTACTGTTATTCATGGCATTTACTCATGGTGTAATAAAGTAAATGCTAGGTAGGAACGATGACAGTTAAAAGACGCTTTAACGAAACATCTATGACAATTAATAAAACAAAAAAACCGCCGAAGCGGTTTTTTATATTTTGTAGAGCTGACTAAATTAGCCTTTAGTCAATGCTGCGATCTCTGCCACTGCAGTGTCTAAATCAAGCATTAACTTTTCACCAGTACGACGGTTTTTAAGCTCAACCTTGTTTTCGTCTAGGTTACGCTCACCAATAACGAGTGTGAAAGGTACACCTAGCAGTTCCATATCGTTGAACATTACACCAGGGCGCTCTTTACGGTCATCAAACAACACGTCTAAACCGGCTTCTTTCAAGCCTTTGTATAGGGTTTCAGCGATATCAGGAATACGATGAGACTTATGCATGTTCATTGGAACAATTGCTAAGTCAAATGGTGCGATTGGTTGTGGCCATTTAATACCGTATTGGTCGTTGTTTTGCTCAATTGCTGCCGCGACGATACGTGAAACACCAATACCATAACAACCCATTGTCATTATTTGGTTTTTACCAGACTCACTCAGTACGCCAGCTTTCATTGCTTCTGAGTATTTAGTACCTAGTTGGAAAATATGACCCACTTCAATACCACGTTTGATTTGCAGTGTACCTTGACCACAAGGGCTTGGGTCGCCTTCAACGATGTTACGAATATCGGCTACTTGGTAGTTTTCTACATCGCGATCCCAGTTAATACCACTGAAGTGTTCGCCATCGTTGTTTGCACCCGCAACAAAGTCAGCTAAAACATTAGCAGAGCGGTCAACAATGATTGGCATTGTAAGGCCTACTGGACCTAATGAACCTGGTTTTGCACCAATAGCAGCAACGATATCTTCTTCTTTCGCCATTTCAAGCGGTGAGTCTACTAGTGGGTGTTTTTCAGCTTTTAGCTCGTTTAACTCATGGTCGCCACGTAATACAAGGGCAACTAAACCACGTTGTTCGTTTTCATCTGGCGCACCATACACGATTAATGTCTTAACACCGCGATGAGGTTTAACACCATAATGTTCTTTCAGCTCAGCTATGGTTTTTGCATCAGGCGTTGGGAACGCTTTTAACTCTTTGCTTGCTGCTGGGCGTTCTTCAGCCGGTGCTAATGCTTCTGCTTTTTCGATGTTTGCAGCGTAATCACTTGCATCACTAAATGCGATTGCATCTTCACCTGACTCTGCAAGTACATGGAACTCATGTGAAACGCTACCACCGATAGAGCCGGTATCCGCGATAACAGGGCGGTAATCAAGACCAAGACGCTCGAAGATATTACAGTAAGCTTTGTGCATTACTTGGTAAGTTTTCTCTAAACACTCATCACTTAAGTGGAAAGAGTAAGCATCTTTCATGGTGAATTCACGGGCACGCATTACACCAAAGCGAGGGCGAACTTCGTCACGTACTTTAGTTTGTACTTGATATAAAGTAAGTGGTAATTGCTTATAAGAGCTCACTTCTTTACGCACAAAATCAGTGATCACTTCTTCGTGAGTTGGACCAAGGGCAAATGGGCGGTTGTGACGGTCATTGATACGCAGTAATTCAGGACCGAATTGCTCCCAACGACCAGACTCTTCCCACAGATCAGCTGGTTGGATAATTGGCATTAACATTTCGATAGCGCCTGCTTTATCCATCTCTTCACGTACAATGTTTTCTACTTTTTTAAGTACGCGTAAACCAGAGGGCAACCATGTATACAAACCCGACGCAACGCGGCGGATCATGCCTGCTCGTAGCATTAATTGATGAGAAACAATTTCTGCATCAGACGGAGTTTCTTTAAGTGTTGCGAGTATATATTGACTGGTACGCATCTCTATTCCAAGTAGTGTTAAAATTATTATCGTTTACTCAAGACGTTTGAGTAGTAACAAGGCGCTAAGTTTACCAGTGGACGCACTGACACTAAAGCGCTATGTGTTAAAAAAAGTGCAAAAAAGCTAGCATTTTTCAATGCTGGTCACTGTATTATGATTATCTTGAACATGCCACCTAATATTAAAATCATATAGGGTCATGCCATAGCTTTGATCAGACTCGCGTTGTTTTTTATAAGCTGGGCGAGGATCTTGCTTTAATACATTGGTGATAAACGCTTTTAATTCAGGTTGTTCGGTCTGTTTTTCGATAAACGCAAGGGCTTCATCGCTAAACTCGACACTCATATCGGTTTCTGGTCGGGTATCGGCAAAACCAGCACTGGCATCCGTCATGGCATCTGAATAGGGTAAGTAAGGCTTAATATCTAAAATTGGTGTGCCATCAAGTAAATCGATACCGGATAACAACAAGCTTAACTGACCATTTTTATATTCGATGCCCTCTAATTTTACGGCACTCATGCCAATTGCATTGGGGCGAAAGGTGGCACGTGTCGCAAATACACCTTTACGTTCATTACCGCCTAGGCGAGGGGGTCTCACCATCGCTGAATACCCCTTATCAGCGGTTTCATGAAATCTGAATAGTAGCCAAATATGGCTAAATTCATCGAGGCCGCGTACAAACTCTTCACGATTAAAATCGCTACTAAATACCAGCTTTGCTTTCGCTTCAGGAACCAAACGAGGTTGGCGTGGTATGGCAAACTTTTGTTTGTATGGAGATTGAATGTGGCCGACGGCAGTTAATTGGTATTCGCTCATTGTGCATTGTCGTTAAGAAAATCTGCCGACATTCTACATGCAAACGTAAAAAAAGGCAGTCGAGACTGCCTTTTTAACAATTAGACTGTTAAGTCTAAATTAAAACATGTATTGGAATGATACAGACGCTACATCCAAATCTGGGTCAATGTCATCTTCTAATTCATAGCGTTCATACTCTAAACGAACTTGCATGTTTGTTGTGAAAGCATATTCAATACCTGCACCATAAAACACGTCGCCGCCATCTGTATCGGCACTAATGCTACCAAGCTCACCTAAATCTTGCTCGATTTCAGCATCCCATTCTAGCCAGCCACCTTTGGCATATACAGAAAAGCTATCTGTAATTGGTGCTGCCAAACGTGCTGCAAGTGAAACACCGTCAATTTCAGCTTTTGAATCGATATCACTTACTTCATCAAAATTTTGATACGCAAGTTCCAGGCTTAAGTACTTGTTAAATTGAGTACCGATATAGCCCTTAAGCATTTGCGAATCATCATCGAAGTCAGTGTCATTTTCGCTGTCTTCAAATTGGAAAGAATATTGGCCGTAGCCGATACCGGTATAAATACGCGGAGAATCCATTTCGGTAATATCTGCATGTGCTGCATTGTTAAAACCTAGTAGTGCTAAAGAAAGTGCAGAAAGTGAAATTGCTTTAATCATTTAATAGCTCCTTTATAAAATAAATAAACGAATGTTTCGCGTCATTCATAAGGAGTATTGCAATGGCAATGCCAATACAAAATTAAAGCCTAAAGTATTGTTTTTAGGCTTTAATCAGCGGGTTTTTGCACAGTTTGTTGAAACTGTAATCAGCCATTCAGTTTGGCAGTCGTAACAATTTCAGGGTGCTCTGTAGAAGTTACTAGGTACAGTTTATATTTTTTGTTGCTTTAAATTTTAGGCTTTTTGTAAAAGGGTTTCTGTTTCTATCGCGATCTCTTTCATTTTTATCGCATAGTTTTCAATTTTCTTTTCTTCGTCTGTCACGGCAGTATATGAAGGTACTTCGATTGGGTAACCTGCTTCATCCATCGCTATAAAACTAATAACACAATGATTGGTTTCAACTAGATTTTGTGTTTTAGGGTCTCCGCAGCGTACTTGAATAAAGATTTGCATGCTGGTTTTACCCGTGTGGGCGATACTGGCTTTCACTTCGACTATTTGGCCAACCAGAATAGGGCGCTGAAACTTTACACCCGCAACAGACACAGTAACGCAGTAATGACCGCTCCAACCCGCAGCACAGGCGTAACCAGCTTGGTCAATCCATTTCATTACCACACCACCATGAACCTTACCGCCAAAATTGACATCGGTAGGTTCAGCTAAAAAACGAAAGGTTACACTTGAAGACGGCATACTTTACTCACTTATTAATTCACGACAGTTTCAGCATAGCCTAAAAAAGGGGCCGAAGCCCCTGCAATTTAGGATAAATTTTAATTAAATGAGTAACGTGCGTTACATATTAGGGTAGTTTGGCCCGCCAGCGCCTTCAGGTGTTACCCAAGTAATGTTTTGACTTGGGTCTTTTATGTCACAGGTTTTACAATGCACACAGTTTTGCGAATTAATCACAAACTGTTTTTCACCTTCGACTTCTTGTATTTCGTATACACCAGCAGGGCAGTAGCGTTGTGCTGGTTCATCAAATTGCGGTAAATTTACGGCAATAGGGATCGAGTTATCTTTTAGCTTTAAATGGCATGGTTGCGATTCTTCATGATTGGTATTTGATAAAAACACCGATGAAAGTTTATCGAAGCTTAGTTTGCCATCTGCTTTTGGGTAGTCGATTTTTTCGGCCTGATCAGCAGAAACTAAGGTGGCATGATCTGGCATGTTATCTTCAAAGTTAAACGGTAAGCTGCCACCAAATAGGTTTTGGTCTAGTGTGTTATAAGCACCACCTAAGAACTTACCCAATTTGTGCATAACAGGTCCAAAATTACGCGATTGATAGAGCTCTTTATACGCCCAGCTTTGTTCAAAGGCCGTTTTATATTCTGCTAAATCGGTATTTTCTTTTCCGTCGCTAAGGGCTGCTACAATCACATCAGCAGCGACCATGCCTGATTTCATTGCGGTATGGTTACCTTTGATCTTGGCAAAGTTTAATGTGCCGGCATCACAACCAACAAGTAAACCACCCGGGAAGTGCATTTTCGGTAAAGAGCGCAGGCCACCTTTGGCGATTGCTCTTGCACCATAGGCTATACGCTCACCGCCTTCTAAAACATCTTTAAAAACAGGGTGATGTTTCATGCGCTGGAATTCATCAAACGGGCTTAAATGGGGGTTTGAATAGTTAAGATCGACAATTAAGCCAACCACAACTTGATTATTATCGCTGTGATACATAAATGCACCACCACTGGTATCACCAGTTAAAGGCCAGCCTGTACCATGTACTACAGTGCCTTCTTTGTGTTTACTCGGGTCGATTTGCCAAATTTCTTTGAACCCTAAACCGTAATGCTGTGGTGACGCATCTTTATCAAGGGCAAAGTGTTTGATTAGCTCTTTACCTAAATGACCGCGGCAGCCTTCAGCAAATACCGTATATTTTGCTCTAAGCTCCATACCCGGCATGTACCCATCTTTTTCGTTGCCGTCTTTATCAAGACCCATATCGCCAGTGATAATGCCTTTCACTGTGTCGTCTTCAATAATTAAAGAATGCGCAGTAAAGCCTGGGAATATTTCAACCCCTAAGTTTTCCGCTTGCTCAGCTAAAAAGCGGCACACATTACCCATAGAAACAATGTAATTGCCTTCGTTATGGAATGTTTTAGGGCTAGCAAAGTGGGGGATGCTGGTGGCTTTTTCACTGTTATTGAACCAGTAAATATCATCTTGCGTTACTTTAGTGGTAACCGGAGCACCTAATGATTGCCAATCGGGTAATAACTCATCCAGCGCTTTGGTTTCAAAAACCGCGCCCGATAAAATGTGTGCGCCCACCTCAGAGCCTTTTTCTACCACACAGATCATTAATTCTTGTTGTTTTTCTTGTGCTTGTTGAGCCAATCTAATCGCAGTTGATAAACCTGCTGGGCCTGCGCCTACGATGACTACATCAAATTCCATGGTTTCGCGTTCGACCATATAAACCTCTTCTCGGTGACGGACCTGCTGTAAAGAACCTTATTTCATACTTGCAAATGAAACGTTACAGGCTGTGAATACTTTAAGGTTATTTTAGGTTGACGTTTACGTCAACAGGAAGTAGTCTGAATTCATAAAATAAATAAGTTGACGCGAAGGTCAACTTTGAGAACACACAATTGATGGAGTCACGATGAAAGTCCTCGTTCCAATTAAAAGAGTAATTGACTACAACGTCAAAGCACGCGTTAAAGCCGATAAAACGGATGTTGATCTAGCTAATGTAAAAATGGCGATGAACCCGTTTTGTGAAATTGCAATTGAAGAAGCTATTCGTTTAAAAGAAGCAGGGACGGCCACTGAGGTTGTTGCTGTGACTATTGGTAATAAATCATCTCAAGAGCAATTGCGTACAGCCTTAGCACTCGGTGCTGATAAAGCCATTCATATTGAAACAGAAGAAAAGCTTGAGTCTTTACATGTTGCAAAATTACTGAGCAAAATTGTAGAGCAAGAATCACCTGAGCTGGTTATTTTAGGTAAGCAATCGATTGACTCTGACAACAATCAAACCGGTCAAATGCTTGCTGCTTTAACGGGTCGTGGCCAAGGTACTTTTGCATCTAAAGTTGATGTTCAAGCGAGAACAGTTAATGTAACGCGTGAAGTAGACGGAGGTTTACAAACAGTTGCTCTTAAACTACCTGCTATTGTAACCACAGACTTACGTTTAAATGAGCCACGCTACGCTTCATTGCCAAACATTATGAAGGCAAAACGTAAACCACTTGATGTAATTGCTGCTGATAGCCTAGGTGTAGACCTTGCGCCTCGCGTGCAGCTGGTAGAAGTAAATGAGCCAGAAAAACGCAGTGGCGGCATCATTGTAGAAGATGTAGCAACATTGGTAGAAAAGTTAAAAACAGAAGCGAAGGTGATCTAAATGAAAACATTAGTGATAGCCGAACACGATAAAGGTGTTTTAAAGCCTGAAACCAATAAAACGATTACTGCTGCTGTTAAACTAGGCTTTGATGTAGATTTACTACTTGCCGGCGAAAACTTAGCTGCAATGAGCGAGCAAGCAGCGTCAATTGCAGGTGTTAGCAATGTACTGATTGCCGATGATGCAGCTTATGCTCATCAACTTGCTGAAAACCTGGCGGATTTGGTTTTATCTTTAGCAGATAACTATTCACACATTGTCGCGAGCGCTACAACAACGGGTAAAAACTTTATGCCACGTGTTGCAGCACTTTTAGATGTTGCGCAAATCTCTGAAATTATCGATGTGATTGATGCAGATACTTTCAAGCGTCCTATTTATGCAGGTAATGCGATTGCGACAGTAAAATCGCTAGATAGCAAAAAGGTGATTACTGTTCGAGCAAGTAGCTTTGATGTTGCACCAGAGCAAGCGCCAGTAGCTGTAACAAGCGTTACGGGTAAAGGTTCTGTTGGTCTGAGTGAGTTTGTATCAGAAGAACAAACTGAGTCAGAACGCCCAGAGCTAACGGCCGCACCTGTGGTTATTTCAGGGGGTCGTGGTATGCAAAATGGTGAAAACTTTGCGTTATTAAATGGTGTTGCCGACAAACTAGGCGCAGCAATTGGTGCTTCACGTGCTGCTGTAGATGCGGGCTTTGTACCAAACGATATGCAAGTGGGTCAAACCGGTAAAATTGTTGCGCCAGATTTATATATTGCTGTAGGTATCAGTGGTGCAATTCAACATTTAGCGGGTATGAAAGACTCTAAAGTGATTGTTGCCATCAATAAAGACCCTGATGCGCCAATTTTCCAAGTCGCAGACTATGGTTTAGTTGCTGATTTATTTGATGTATTACCAGAGCTAGAAACCGCTCTGTAAATCATAACGATTCTGGTTGTTAAAAGCTGTTCACCTTCTAGGTGCGCAGCTTTTTTTCGTTTTCTACTGTTTTACCGGAAGGTAACCAAACTCAAGCATCTTCTGTTGTAATTTAGTTGATTTGATGATCACGGCTAGCCTGTCGCCAATCTTTTTAGAGCGGGGTGATTGAGTATTTACGATAAGTACCAGCGGCCTTACAAAGGCATAGTCACCATTTTGAATTGATTCAACTGAAGGGCTTACACCATCAATCTCAAGTAATGTCACTTTATTAATACGTCTGTCATTTTCTAATTTACTAATAGCGCCATATGAATCGTAGGCAATGGCATTTGGAATACGCTGCACTATACCCAGTGCTTGATTGAACTGATCGTAAAGCTCCACTTTTTGTTCTGAAAATAAACCTCTATTACCCGCCATCTTTAGACGTATGTAATTACTGCCTGGTTCTTGAATATAATCTAAGTTTAAATATTCCAAAAACACATCAAAACTGCCATGACTAGTGCCTTTACTAAATAGCAGGATCTCATCATTTTTTGCGCTAAGCTCGGGAGTATAAGGCGACACCGCCGACCATTTGTTTAGTTTACCTTGGTAAATCTCGCTTAGCTTTTTAGTCGTTAGCTCAGTGATGTTTAAGTTTTTATTTACAAAAAATGCAATTGCGTCTTGGGCTATGATTATTTGCCGTAAAAAGGGCCAACGTTGCTGCTCTTCTTTTGTTAAGTAACGAGAGCTGGTACCAATATCAATTACATTATCAGCAATGGCTTTAATCCCTTTGTCACTGCCCATTGGTCTAATTTGTATGCTATTGCCAAACTCTTGGGTTAAGTCGTCTTTTATATCGACTAATAATTCTGTCACTGTGGTTGAGCCTGCAATAAATATTGGCTTCGAATTAATATTTTCTTCTATTGCATACGCACTATGTGCAGAGATAAGGGTTGTAGATAGCAAAAGGGCTTTCATAGAGCGAAATAGCATAGTAGACACAAACTCCTTAATAGTTAGCTACCTATCAATATAGGCAATATGTCTGGCTTTGCTAATGAAAATTTATAAAATATTGAATGATTTAGACACAAAAAAGCCGCTCGTGAGCGGCTTTTAGATTATGTGACGT
The DNA here is from genome assembly GCF_005886115.1 of Pseudoalteromonas sp. S4492. Classification (NCBI taxonomy): domain Bacteria; kingdom Pseudomonadati; phylum Pseudomonadota; class Gammaproteobacteria; order Alteromonadales; family Pseudoalteromonadaceae; genus Pseudoalteromonas; species Pseudoalteromonas sp. S4492. The sequence continues at coordinate 18,721 of NZ_PNCP01000020.1, read as the reverse complement.
TACTTATTAGTACGTCGCGCTGCCTTTTGTACGTGGGAAGGCGATTACGTCACGTACGTTGCCCATACCTGTTACATAAGCAACTAAACGCTCAAAACCTAGACCAAAACCAGAATGTGGAACCGTACCGTATTTACGTAGGTCACGGTACCAGCTGTAATCTTCTTTGTTTAAGCCCATTTCTTCTAGACGTTTATCTAATACATCTAGACGTTCTTCACGTTGAGAGCCACCGATGATTTCACCAATACCTGGTGCAACTACGTCCATCGCTGCCACTGTTTTGCCGTCTTCGTTTTGACGCATGTAGAAGGCTTTAATATCACGCGGGTAGTTTTTGATAACAACTGGCGCGTTAAAGTGTTCTTCAGCAAGGTAACGTTCGTGCTCAGATTGTAAGTCCACACCCCATTCAACAGGGAATTCGAACTTCTTGCCACATGCTTTTAAGATTTCGATAGCATCAGTGTAATCAACTTGTGCGAAATCTTTAGTTACGAACTCTTCTAAACGAGAAATAGCTGTTTTCTCAACACGTTGTGCAAAGAATTCCATATCATCGCGACGCTCAGTTAATACTGCATTGAAAACATATTTCAGCATGTTTTCAGCAAGTTTTGCGATGTCTTCTAAATCTGCGAATGCAACTTCAGGTTCAACCATCCAAAACTCAGCTAAGTGACGAGATGTATTTGAGTTCTCAGCTCGGAAAGTAGGGCCAAAGGTGTAGATTTTTGACATTGCAGATGCGTATGTCTCACCGTTTAACTGACCAGATACTGTTAAGAATGCTTCTTTACCGAAGAAATCTTCACTGTAATCGATGTCGCCTTTATCTGTGCGTGGTAAGTTTTCCATATCTAATGTAGATACACGGAACATTTCACCAGCGCCTTCACAGTCACTTGCTGTGATGATAGGTGTGCTGATCCAATAGAAACCTTGCTCGTGGTAAAAACGGTGAATAGCCTGTGCTAAACAGTTACGTACACGTGTTACTGCGCCCATGATGTTAGTACGAGGACGAAGGTGAGCGTGTTCGCGTAAATATTCAATGCTGTGACGCTTCGCAGCCATAGGGTAAGTATCTGGATTCTCAACCCAACCTAACACTTCAACAGAGTTAGCTTGAATTTCGAAAGATTGACCTTGACCCGCAGAAGGCACAAGAACACCCGTTACAGATACAGAACAACCTGCTGTTAAACGTGTTACTTCATCATAATTATTGAGTGAATTAGGTACTACCGCTTGAATAGGATCAAAACACGAACCGTCATGAACGGCTAAAAATGAAATTCCTGCTTTTGAATCGCGGCGTGTACGGATCCAGCCTTTTACTGTTACTTGGCTGTCTACCGCAACCTTGCCTTCTAATAGCTCTGAAATCGCTAAATGGCTCATCTTCACTCCAATGATATAAGTTGCCTAATATAATAATGCTGTGCATTGCACTTGAATCGACTATCTTACCCTCGTAAATCAAATAAAAAAACTATTCAGGCATACTCTTTAGTAGTTTTTCTTCAATTGAGTAAAATAGCAGCAATATTTTGCGTAAAATTTGCGTTTATTTAAATTCTCGCTGCGCTAATCGGTTATTTTGTGGCATTATTAACAATTCTCAATAGGATAATGGTCCTTTAATCTTTAATTAATTTGTATATCAGGTGCTATGAAACAAGTTTTTATTCTTCGCGGCTTACCCGGCTCGGGTAAATCATATTATGCGCAAAGCCTAGCTGATGAGCTGGTGGCTGGTAATGAAAGTGATTATGTAGTGTGCGCAACAGATGATTATTTTTACAATAGCGAAGGTGAGTATCAATTTGATAAGTACAAACTGCCTGAATATCACAACTTAAACTTGGCGCGTTTTATTAATGCGCTAGCTGAAGAAATCCCGTTAGTGATTGTCGATAACACCAATATCAAAAAATGGGAATTCATTGCCTATGCACAAGCTGCTACTGCACTGGGTTATCAAGTAAAAGAAGTGATCGTAGGTGAAATTAAAGATAAATCATTACAGCACCTTTATGCCAAGCGCTGTGAACATAAAGTGCCACTTCGCATGATAAGCAAAATGGCTTATATGTTTGAATGGTAAAGTTTAAAGGAAAAGGAAGCATTCGCTTCCTTTTTAGCAATACGCCTGCTGTTCTATGGCTGCATAAATAGCATTGCACAACTTAGTTAAGCTTTGTTCGTCGCTTATGTAAGGCGGCATCAAATAAATTAACTTGCCAAACGGGCGGATCCACACACCTTGCTCGATAAAAAAGCGTTGAATTTTTGCTACATCAACAGCTTGATTAAGCTCTACAACACCAATTGCCCCCAATGTTCGCACATCAACGACCGCATCGAGCTGCTTACACTTAGCAAGCTGCGCTGTCAGTACATCATTTATGTGTTCAATTTGCTCTTGCCAAGGTTGCTCTAGCAGTAAATCAATACTTGCACAGGCTGTAGCACAGGCAAGCGGGTTACCCATAAAAGTTGGGCCATGCATTAATACGCCGGCTTCACCTTCACTAATGCCAACAGCGACTTTGCTGGTGGTTAATGTTGCTGATAGGGTCATCATGCCACCCGTTAATGCTTTGCCAATACATAAAATATCAGGTGCTATGGAGGCGTGCTCAACAGCGAACAAGGTGCCAGTGCGGCCAAAGCCTGTGGCAATTTCATCACAAATAAGTAAAACATCATACTTATCACAAAGAATGCGCAGGTGTTTCAAGTAATCGGGATGGTAAAAATTCATGCCCCCAGCATTTTGCACAATGGGTTCGATGATAAATGCCGCAACATCTTGATGGTGAGCGGCAAAGTAGCTTTCAAGTGTATCAGCTTCAGCAGGGCTAAACTCGCCATTAAATTTAGCACTCGGCGCAGGCACAAAAACATGTTCAGGTAAAAACCCTGAATACATGCTGTGCATTGAATTAACTGGGTCGCAAACGCTCATGGCGGCAAATGTATCGCCATGGTAGCCCTTAAGCGGTGTCATTAGTTTTTGTTTGCCGGTATAACCTTGGCTTAACCAGTACTGCAAGGCCATTTTAATGGCAACTTCAACACTCACAGAGCCACTGTCGGCTAAGAACACCTTATCGAGAGACTTAGGTGTAATACTGACTAGCTTTTTACACAGCTCAACAGCGGGCTCATGAGTTAGGCCACCAAACATGACATGGCTCATTTTGCTAACTTGCTTGGTGATCGCTTCATTTAAAACAGGATGGCAGTAACCATGGATTGCACTCCACCAAGAGGCCATACCATCTATTAGGCTTTCGCCTGTTTCTAAGAAAATACGATTTGCATTGGCATGACTGACTGGGTACACGGGAAGGGGCTGAGTCATAGAAGTATAAGGGTGCCAAATATGCTCACGATCAAAATCTAAATCTATTGGTTGTTTATTAATCATATGTAAACTTTATATCACTTCGATTCGTTGACAATGTTACGTCAAGTCGTAGACTAAGCCAATCTAACCGTCCCAATAATTTAAAAAAAGAGACTATTATGGAGCACGCAGTTGTCCGTCACGATTGGACTCACCAAGAAGTAAAGGCATTATTTGAAATGCCGTTCAATGATTTGTTATTTAAAGCTGCCAGTGTGCATCGTGAAAACTTCAACCCAAATGAAGTACAAATTTCTACTTTGTTATCGATTAAAACCGGTGCTTGCCCAGAAGATTGCAAATATTGCCCTCAATCTGGTCATTATAAAACTGATCTAGAGCGTGAACGCTTAATGGAAGTAGAAAAAGTGGTCGAGCAAGCGCGTGTTGCCAAAGAAAAAGGCGCGACTCGTTTTTGTATGGGCGCTGCGTGGTCTGATCCGAAAGAACGTGACATGCCATACATCGAAAAAATGGTAAAAGAAGTGAAAGAGCTTGGGCTTGAGACCTGTATGACCCTTGGCATGTTAGATAATGACAAAGCTCATGCATTAAAAAACGCGGGTCTTGACTACTACAACCATAACCTAGATACATCACCTGAGTATTACCAACAGATCATTACAACACGTACTTACCAAGACCGTTTAAATACCATTGATAACGTGCGCGATGCCGGCATGAAAGTATGCTCTGGCGGTATTGTTGGTATGGGCGAGCAAGCTGCTGACCGTTTTGGTTTATTAATGCAATTAGCAAATTTACCGCAACAGCCAGAAAGTGTACCAATTAATATGTTGGTTAAAGTGAAAGGCACGCCACTTGAAGATGTCGAAGACTTAGATCATTTTGAGTTTATTCGTACTATCGCAGTTGCACGTATTATGATGCCGAAAAGCTATGTTCGTTTATCAGCGGGTCGTACGGCGATGAACGAACAGATGCAATCTATGTGTTTCTTTGCTGGTGCTAATTCAATTTTCTACGGTGATAAACTACTGACTACAGAAAACCCTGAAGCAGACGCAGATATGATGCTAATTAAAAAATTAGGCATGAACCCAGAAACACGTGAAGATTACTCAGATGAAGCAGTAGAAGCATCACTTTCATCAAAAGTTGCCGATAAAGCAACATCTGAATTATTTTACGAAGCGTAGCAATTAAATGGCTTTTGATTTTATTGCCGAGCATCTTGTTGAGCGACAAGCAGATGCATTACTGAGAAAGCGTCAACTTGTTGAGCAATCAAGCGGGCGCTTTATTCAGGTTGCAGGCAAACAGTATTTAAATTTTGCCAGTAATGACTACCTTGGCTTTGCGGATGATTTTATTGAAATACAAGCGCAGCATCTAGGTAGCCACAGTTCAGCGCTAGTAAATGGTTATAATCAAGCGCAGCAAACGCTTGAGCAGCGTTTATGCGAGTTATTAGGCTATGAAAGCGCCATGTTATTTAATAACGGATTTAGTGCTAATAGCAGCGTATTAAAAGCATTGTTTCAAGATAAAACCGTGGCGCAATCATCGGCAATATTTCAAGATAAGCTCAATCATGCCAGCTTAATTGATGGCGGACTTCATTCTGCCGCTGCCATGGTGCGCTTTAATCATAACGACCTTAAGCATTTAGAATCTCGGTTACAAAAGTCAAAAGCCAAGCATAAGCTCGTAGTAAGTGAAGGGGTGTTCTCGATGGATGGCGATCAAGCCCCCATTGAAGCACTCTGTAAACTCGCTAAACAATACAACGCGTGGCTGATGATTGACGATGCCCATGGCTTTGGCGTATTGGGCGAGCAAGGTTTAGGAAGTTGTGAGGCAATCAAGCCTGATTTACTTATCATCACCTTTGGCAAAGCACTAGCTAGTAGTGGTGCTTGCCTGCTTGCATCAAAACAAATGATTGATTACATGCTGCAGTTTAATCGCGAATACATTTATTCAACGGCGATGTCACCACTGATGGCAAGTTGTACTCTAGAGCGACTCGAAAGGTTATTAAAGGCGGATAAGAGACGCGCTCAGCTTTCAGAGAATATTGCCTACTTTAGAGCGCTTGCCAAAGAACATAACTTAGCATTAATGGAATCAACAACGGCTATTCAGCCTTTGGTATTGGGCGATGCAGAACACACGCTTGCCGTTGCTAATAAGCTTAAAGGTAAAGGCGTGTGGTTAACTGCTATTAGACCACCCACGGTCCCATTTAATACGGCTCGACTTAGGGTAACCCTAAGTAGCGCGCATCAAGCTGACGATATAAAAAAACTGGTTGATTCGCTAGTGGAGTGTTTATGAGTGTTCAACTGCAAGCGCCTTTAAGTTTTCAACACAGTAATAAGCTAACAACACAAACTAAGTTCTCTAAAGCGGCTGCAAATTACGCGAGCCATGCTAATGTTCAAAAACAAGCGGCTGCGCACTTATTTAAAATGATGGCAAGTAAACATCAGCAGGGTACTTGCCTTGATCTAGGGGCTGGGCCTTTAGTTAACACGGCAATACTTAAAACACATTTTGATACTGTATTGGCAATGGATTTAAGTCATTCCATGCTAAGCACAGAGCAAAACCCGCATTGTTTAAAAGTGTGTGCTGATATGGACAACCTACCATTACAGCAAAATTCGCTAGATTGTGTGTTTAGTAATTTTGCAATGCAATGGTCTGCTGATTTAAAAGGGCTACTTAAAAGTCTTTTTTACTCCCTAAAAGCAGGCGGCAAGGTTTATTTAAGCTGCGTGGTAGATGGATCGCTCAAAGAGATCAAACAGGCTTTTGCTTGTTTAGATGAGCAAAACCATATTAATCAGTTTCATTGTGCTAGTCACATTATTGATTATGCAAAATTGGCGGGGTTTAAACTCAATTTTGCAGCTGATAGATGTTATATAGATTCCTATAACTCTCCTTTAGATGCGCTGCGTTCGATAAAAGCGATTGGTGCTACCTCATTGCAAACTAAGCAAAAGCGCCATGGGTTATTAACAAGGCAGGCACTTAATAGTGTTTGTAAGGCATACCCTCTGGTTGATGGGCATGCTAGAGTGAGCTATCAAGTTGTCCTTTTAGAACTAGAAAAATAGAATTAACTCAAAAATGAAAGAATTTTTTATTACGGGTACAGACACCGATGCCGGAAAAACCCATGTCACCAGTTTATTACTAAACTTACTAGCGCAACATAAACAGCGTGCGGTTGGGTTTAAACCTATTGCAGCAGGTGCAGAAGAAGCATTTGGGCAGCTAGTCAATGATGATGCATTAACCTTAATGGAAAGCTCATCAATTGGGGTTAAATATAACATAGTTAACCCCTTTACCTATGAGCCACCCATTGCACCGCATATTGCAGCTGCTCAAGTAGGCGACAGACTGGCATTTGACAAGCTCGATGCTGCTTATGCGAATGTAAAAGCACTCAATACCGATTATATTCTTACAGAAGGTGCCGGCGGTTGGTGTTTACCTATCAACGAAACTGATTTGCTCAGTGATTGGGTTAAATCACAGCAGCTTGATGTGATTTTAGTCGTGGGTATGAAACTAGGATGCCTAAATCATGCTTTACTGACAGCAGCTCATTTTAAAGCGCTCGGTGTAAATTGTGTGGGTTGGATTGCAAATCATGTAGACCCAAATATGCGTGAACAAGACGCCAATTTAGAAACCTTAAAATCTGCATTACCTTTCCCGCTTTTGGCGATTAGTCCGTATACAGACGGCACCCCAAAATTAAAAATTTACAAAACCTTACTTGAAATTTTATCTATCAACCCATAATAATTGAGTTGTTACTTTTGACATACTCTGTCACAATTGGTTGCAATTAGTTTCTTGCAACCAATTGCATAAGCCCTAAACTGAGTTGGTAGAACACCCAGATAATTTTATTAACTAACGATTTTTAACCATGTCGTTAGTTAATACAATTGGTATGTTTATTCTGAGGTTTTTATGAAGCGTGTATTTTTGTTTCTACTGACTAACTTAGCGGTAATGCTAGTGTTAGGTATTGTGTTGTCTATTGTGATGAGCGTACTGGGTATTAGCCATCGCAGTTTAGGCGGCATTTTAGTTATTTCGACCGTATTTGGTTTTGGTGGCTCGTTTATTTCGTTATTTATGTCGAAATGGATGGCAAAAAAATCAACCGGTGCACATGTTATTGAACAGCCTCGTTCTGAAACAGAACAATGGTTAGTTTCGACGGTAGCAGCGCAAGCGAAAAAAGCAGGTATCGCGATGCCAGAAGTGGCTATTTACGATAGCCCTGAAATGAACGCATTTGCGACCGGCCCAAGTAAGAACAACTCGCTGGTGGCTGTGAGCACAGGTTTATTACATAACATGAATCAAGATCAAGCTGAGGCGGTATTGGCTCATGAGGTGTCACACATTGCAAATGGTGACATGGTAACGCTGACACTTATCCAAGGTGTAGTGAATACCTTTGTTATCTTTATGGCGAAAGTATTGGCAGGTATTGTTGATAACTTCCTTAATAGTGATGAAGAAGAGGGCGGTAGTAGCTGGACATACTTCTTGTTCGATATGATTTTCCAAATGTTATTTGGTGTCCTAGCAAGTGTGATTGTTGCTTACTATAGCCGTAAACGCGAATTCTCTGCGGATGCCGGTGCAGCTAAACTAGTAGGTGCAGATAAAATGCGTAGCGCCCTTGAGCGTTTAAAACAAAACCACCCATCACAACTAGAAGGTTCAATGATGGCATTTGGTATTGCAAGCGGTAAAGGTGTTGCCGAGTTATTCTCATCGCACCCACCACTTGATGAGCGTATTAACGCATTACGTTAATTTAAAACACGAAAAAGCCAGCTTGATGCTGGCTTTTTTTATTGTTGGTTTTTCTCACGCTCGAGTTGTTGTGGCAACAATACCTCAACAATTTCACGGGCCGGTAAGGTATACCTTACACCATCGAACATCACAGATGTGTGTTCATCAATACTGGTGATCCCTGTTAAGGTCCAGCCTTCGCCGCGCTCTTTACAGTACACTGTGGTGGTAGGTTGAATTACTTTAAATTCTTTACTCATCGAACTTAATCTAATTGCTTGAAATTGCGTTTATAGTAAGACAATAATGCCTGCTCATAAAGCAAAAAGAAGAAATTAACGTGTCTAGCCACGATGACTTAGCCTTTGACTTACGCCCCATTCGTCATAAAGATTGCCAAGCAATTTGGGATATTTTAAAAGATCCGCAAGTACAATCGTTTAATGATTACGGCACTGATATAACGAAAGGTGACGTGTATGATTTTATTCAAGGCGACATAGAACGTTTTTATAATCAACAAGGCATTCGTTTAGTTATTGTTTTACGAAGTAGTGGGCAAGTTATTGGTAGCGTGGGCTTATTTAACATAATTGACGGGCAGGGCATGTTGGGCTTTGAATTGGCATCGCAATACTTTGGCAAAGGAATAATGCAAAAGGTATTAGATATGCTATTTGAAAATCTGACGACCTTTGTAACGACACCACTAAACAGTGTGGTCGCCTTAATTAACCCAAATAACAGCGCCAGTATTAAACTTTTGACTAAATGCGGCTTTCAACAACATGACGCGCACTGGGTAAAGTACGTTTGCTAATTACTATAATAGTACAATCTTGTTCTGCTAGAGTTGCTACTATAAAATAGCGCCTTATTTTCACAAAGGAGCGCCAGCAACTATGGCAAAGGCCAAACCAATTACCAGTATTGAAAGTTACGGTATTTACAGTCATTGGGATGCAAAAGAAAAAGACCTGCCTCAAATCACCGAATTTACAACAGACGTTCCTGCACAGTTAGATATTGAATTTGGCTTTATTGTTAATATTAAAAAGGCCAAAGGACAAAAAATTAAATTTTGCGTTTACCACCCAGATATCCCCGATGAGGATGGCGAGATCATGCCACCGTTTGAGGGAGAACAGTACGTTAAAACAAACGATTGGCAGTTTTATTTAGGTGATACGATATGGGCGCCTGTTGATAATAAAGTCGGTATTTGGCGCATGACTATTGATTTAAATGGCCATATAATTGCTGATAAATCCTTTAACTTATTAAAGGAAGCCGAAGGTTCTGCCACTGAATTTTGGAAGCATCGCGGTTATTAATCTTTAAACTTGAGAGGGACTATGTATCAAGGAAGTTGTTTGTGCGGCAAAGTAAAAGTAACTGTTGCTGGTGGCATAGACTCAATTATTCATTGCCATTGCTCTTTATGTCGTAAAAATTCCGGCACAGCCTACGCAACCAATGGCTTTATTCATCGAGATGGTTTTAATCTCTCAGAAGGCAAGCAGCATTTAAGTGCCTTTGAATTTAAACCCGGCAGAATTCGCTATTTTTGCAGCTACTGTGGCTCGCCTATTTATAGTGAGAATAAAGAGGATCCAAGCCGCTTACGTATTCGTTTAGGTATACTAGATAGCGATATAGAAGAGCGTCCGCTAAGTCATAACTTTGTAAGCTCTAAAGCAAATTGGGATACGTTTAACACAGAAATCCCATGCTATGATGGATTTGAACCAAGCAGAGGGAAGTAACAGCCATGATAGCGAATACACCAACCCCCCCTTATTATGCCGTAATTTTTACGAATACCTTATCTGACGATACCACTGGTTATGAAGAAGTGGCTAATAGAATGGTAGAACTTGCAGAGCAACAACCAGGGTATTTAGGTATGGAGTCTGTACGTGATGGTTTGGGTATTACGGTGTCGTATTGGCAAAGCTTAGATGCAATAAAAGCCTGGAAAAAAAACGTAGAGCACTTAAATGCCCAACAGCTCGGCAGAGACAAATGGTACAGTGCGTTTACAACGCGTATTGCTAAAGTAGAACGTGATTATTCATTGTGATAATCATTAATCATCAAAGGAACACATCATACTATATTGGGCTTTATTTCAATCTCAGCATAGCTTTGAATTTAAGTTTTTAAATCTACAGGAGAGGTGTGTAGGAGGGAGTAATAATATACTCGTGTAATAAATGAGAATAATCGCATTATTTACTTATTCATAAATGCAAAAACTTTTATCCTTTCTATAATTGGAATATCAATGGCTTGCAAAAATTTACAGACGTATTTTTTGCCATCTTTTTGTACAGCTAATAGCGATATCAATAACAGCCGAACTTAAAGGATATAGGTGTTGTGGAATCTTCTTTGTTTATCAAATACGGTGGTTTTTCTCGAATATATACCGTGATCGTAAAGTTTTATGACAATATTTTAAAGTCAGAAACCCTTAATGCACATTTTAAAAACACCAACATGGAAAGGTTGATTCATCATCAAACCAGTTTTATCTCATCTTTAATGGGAGGGCCTGATTACATTAGTGATGAACAACTTGCACAAGCCCATAAAAATTTAGGTATTAATCTTAAAGATTGGCAAGAAATGATAAATATCTTGTCGCTTACATTTTCTGAACAAGGAATATCAGAAGATGACGCGAAACAAGTCATAGCTAAACTTGAAGCAAAACGAGACTTTATCGTATGCCATTAGAACAAAACAGCACGAATTATTCTGTCTTAAATTATTTGCAGTTACCTGTCATTGTTTTCTCAGCTAATGCACACACGGAAGTATTTAAAAACGAGTCATTTCAACTTGTTGAACAGTATTACTTACATGCATCGAACAACCCCACAAACAAACATTTAGCGCAAATAATTTACTCAAAATTATCAGAAAATGATACAGATAAGCTTGAAGTAGAAATTAATAACGGTTCTTATCGTCATATCTTAAGATTTACCGCTAATGTAGTGGGTGAGCACGTCATTGTTGAAGGTGAGGATATAACCGAACTTAAGAGAAACCAGTTTTTGTTTAACCGAACAAACACTCTCTTAGAAGACTACAGTAAGCAAATGTTTGAACTTGCTCATACTGACCAATTAACAAATGTACCAAATAGGCGTGCTTTGTTTGCAAAATTCAGTCAGTTACAATCAAAACATAAAGAATTTAGTTGTACAGTTTCACTTATCGATCTTGATTACTTTAAGCGTTTTAATGATTCATTTGGTCATGATTTTGGTGACCAAGTATTAGTCACATTTTCAAAGCATGTAAAAGATAGCATTGATGATACATGTTACTTTGCAAGACTTGGCGGCGAAGAGTTTTGCCTTATTCAAATAAACAATAAAGATACGGTTTGTTTTGCTAATACCGAAAAACTATTGCAAACAACTAAGACCATAAAGCTAATGACACCTGATAATTCATATATAGGCATGTCGTTTAGCGCAGGTGTTGCTGTGTATGGTAATGACGGCATTTCACTTGATGAGCTTTTGAATAATGCTGATAAAGCACTTTATTTTGCCAAAGAGAATGGCCGTTCGCGTGTAGTAAAGTTTGAAGGTGCTTAAAATACTAATTTGATAAATGTTACTTAATACATTTTAGATTCGCTTAAAGATTAACATCTAACTTTGCAGCTCTCCTATCTATCTCAATATACGTAACACGTAAAGGTTATGTTCAAAAGTTAAGTATTAACCATCACTCGGTTTATCTGAAATTAGTGCCTTCTATTGTAAATCTTTCTTTTGCCTAGCAATTAGTTAATTACTCTGGTAGAAAGGAATAATAAAAAAGCGAACTCTCATGTTTAGATAAACACGCTATTAGTTAGCTATAAGCATATTTTTGGACTTGGGATTATGTGTATCAACCTAGATTCATTTGAAGTTTTTAATCTTGTGTTGGGGAGCTGTTCAAGTTTACCTGATGGATATCATGAAAAAGGAAGTGTTAGTTATCATATTCTAGGTTCAATTCTCAAATGTATAAATGTACGTTTAGGTGAGTTTTACACTAAAGGTGAAATTTATACTGGCGATTTGGTAATTAATGAAGAAGTTGTTGCTATGAACTCACAATTTCAACCTGAAACTATTACGCATAAGTTCTCAAACCAAACTGATTATTGGGACGATGGGGTGGAAGTGAATTATCAATTTAAAGTTGAAAACGTTAATATTGAATTTAGCTGGCATTGGCTTGCTGATAAATTAGTTCCAAACTATATCTGTATTCAAATTGATTAGTGTAAATATGCTAAAAAGCTAATTAATAAAGATAAATATTGGTTATCAGCTTTTGCTTACTATATCCTTTGCAAGAAACTAGAAATATATTTGATAATTAAATGCTGTTGAAAAGTAGCTAAAGTAGATGTCACTTAGGCTGTTACATGCCTTAGGATAGATTTTCGCTTCTTAAGCTTTACAGGAGTGACTATGGGTCTGGAAAAAGGAATCCACATTAGTGAACTTAATAACTTTTTTAATCATATCTTCGAATATGATGTTTTAGTTTATGAAGCATATTCAGATTTTGATAGTGACCTGAAACATTTTTCCTCCTTAAATGAAATAAAAGATTACGTCAATTATAAACTCCAGAAAAATGAAGACCATCACAAAAATATAAATTTATCATTACATTATAGAGATTCTTGCGGCCAAGTTTTTATTGAAAAGCACGACCTCAACGCAGATAAGTGTAATGGTGCCAAATACCGATATACCAGCGATGGGTGGGGCATTATTAACTTTAACGTATTTATTGAAGGCGACTATTTTTGTTTGTTTTGTTTACACTGTCGTTGTGAAAAAGAAGCGAAGGAGTGGGCTGATACATTACCTGAATTTGGCAATCCTAGTTCTTGGGATTGGAAAAAAGTAAATTATCATATTAAGAGACTTACCAAGTCTTATAAAAATATTCATAAAAAGCTAGCAGTAAAACTCTAAATAGACCGTGCTCTAGGGCTATTTTAGTATGCATTGTATTCATTCTTCACTTTGTTTAGTCTATTATTTATAGCTTGTTATTTGAGCATTAGGTTTCAATGTTATGAATAAATGGAAATTCCTTCGTATTGCTTTAATAACCTGTGTAGCAGTCTCATCTCTATTTACACCGCTTGAGCCGAAAGCTAACCCGGCTATCAATTTGAGTGCATTAGGTGTTATTTTTGTATTTACCTTTTTGGCTCTTTTATTTGTTGTTGGCATGCAAGTTGTTAATCCACTATCAACAAAGGTATGGCACAAGCCAGATTGGAATCGCAACCCATTCAGCTTGAAAGATCCAATACAGTTCTTTCATCTTGCTGCGTATATAATGCTTGTTCAAGGCGCTGTTGTTTTTTTTCGGTTGCTTATCTCAAGTATTCCATTTTACTTAGAAAGCTTAGTCCCGTTCGTTATAGGGGCTGGCGCACTAATTGGAATCAAGCTTGCTATGCTTCTTTTTAGGGTGAAGTATGCTGAAAACACCTAACAACAGAATTAGAACGTTCATTATGATGCGGTTATTTAGCTACCCTATATGTATTACGAAGAGTTGAATAATGAATGAAATAATGGAACAACTGAGAGACAAGAAATCCCAAAAACGTCGTTCAGCAGCAAAGAAGTTGCGGAAGCTAAAAGATATTGATGCTGGTCCGTATTTATTGGCTTCGCTTGAGAATGAACTCAATGATGAAAGGACTTGGGAAACACAATATCAGATGATCATGGCTATAGGTGAATGTGATTATAAGCCAGCATTGCCATTTTTAAATGAATTCTTAAAGCAAGATAATAAAGCAACTATGCTTTACGTCGCTATTGGAGATGCAATAGTAAGACTTTCTACAGAGAATGAAAGAGACACTGCTACAATATTTAAGCTTATTGATATTGGCAATGAGGCACTCATTGAAGGGGCTTTTAGAGCAATGGCTATGCTAAAAATGATACCGGGTGATAGTGAGATAGAAAAAATTATCAATTACGTTGCTGCAAAAGATTTGAAGCAAGGTATTCATTTTTGGGTCGTAGCAGCAGCTCCTGGGTGGTCAGGATCAATAGTAGAAGAATACTTAAATTATTGCGAAAGGTCACCGCGTGAAGAAATCACCAACGCTGTTGCTCTTGCACGTAAGGGGAATTACAAGAAATGGAGTCCACTGTAAAATGAAAAGCAGTAAATACGCCTTAACGCGTAGCTACCTAGCATCATTTTTAATTTTATTTAGTGGCGGAGTCAATGCAGTTGTTGAGCTAGAAATACTTAAAATGAACGGCTAATAGGGTAGTTATAATCTTTATAACAAGTTTAAGCTAAACGTTTTATGACTTGGCACCATACATTTCCTAAAAACACTCAATACTTGTTTAACTTAAATGTGCTTAATGTAACCAGCATCACACCAATAGCAAACCCCATTACTAAACCACCCGATAAATCGGAACTAACACCTAATACATAATCCGACTCTCTGACATCTGTTAGCCAGTAAAAGAGCATGAACGAAACGCTAGAAATTGATGAAAGTAGAATTAGCTTTATCTTGTTAGACATAACAACCTCAAATATTGACGTATTTTAGTTTTATGGTTGTTAAGTAATAGCAGTTGTTGATTGATATTGCGACCAAAAAAGAAAATGTACGAAAGTGATTTATTGCGAGTTTAAAGCCCACAATAGTGGGCTAAGTGTTTATCGTAATTACAAAGTATAATTAAAACCGATAGCTATACCGTCATCTTCGGTTTGTGACATCTGTGCTTCTTGCTCAGCGTCATTACTCGAGAAGTCGCTAAAATCTTTACGAGCTTCAATATATAAAATGGTGTCTTCTGCCATAAAGTAGTGCGCACCAATTACTGCAAATTGGCGTTTAAACACATCTTCAGGGTCGGCATTAAAATTCGGCTGAATAACATAGTCACTACCTGCATCAAAAACGTTATAAGCAACAAAAGTACGTATGTCATTGTCAAAGCGGTAGCTTAAAATTGACTCTAATCCAACAGCATCTTTTATTAAGCGACCTAAGTTGTCGGTATCGTGGTTTTCGTTTTTATTGATATTCGCTGATGCATACCAACCCGGTTTATAAAAATCACCATAGGTAATGCCCATACCATAAATTAAATCGTTTACTGATTGATTTCGGCCACCGGCATACACAATATCAAACTGGCCACGGTTAACACCGGCAGTAACTTTTAAATTAGGGCTAACCGAGTAGGTGAGTGCGGCGCCATAAGTCGAGTTAAATTCTACTTTTTGTGCAGCATTATTGCCTTGGTTCCAAAGTACTTCACAAGAGCTTCTTGAAATATCAACGATGTCGCAGGTATAAAATTCATCAGATTTTAGCTGTGCCTGAAGAGCAAGATGAAAATCACCCCAGGTATTACGATACTGCAGTACTTTATCGCCGCGGCCTGTGCCATTTACAGCTCCGTCATCTTTATTGTAGGTATAAACACCTGCAGCATTACCATCCCACACTAAGCTGTAGTTAGTGTTATAAACAACGTCGTACCATGCACCCCATTGCTTACCTAATGTAACTTGGCCGTAATCGTCATGTTTAAGGCCAACATAGCCTAAGCGGTTATATAAAAACTCATCTTGAATTGATTCAAAGCGATTGCTGTATACGATATCGCTGCTACCAACAGGGTTTACACCCCATTCAAGTAAAGCAAACGCTTGCCAGCCGTTTTTTAATTGGCGCTTAAAATCAAAATTAATGCGTGATGCACCGTTTACTACCTCAGTTTCGCCTTGCGTATTAATCACCCTAGCATCGATAAAACCACCAACTGTGACGCTATTGGTTTGATCGTTATAGATCTCGATGGCATTGGCTGTAGGTATGGCAAGCATGCCTGCAACAAATAAGGCAGTGTGTGTTCTTTTCATAAAGTACCTTGATTAAATATTGTCCCTAATAGGTATAATTTAGTTAAGGAACGGAGATTATCAAAGCTAAAATAGGGTCAAAAGTGAAAAATTATCATGCAACAAACCGGCTTTGAGGAAAAATTATTCACTTTAGGTTCACTATATTGAATTATCAATGAGTTACTGAGCCTAAAAAATAGACACCTTCTGGCTTAGCGTTCTAAGCATGAGTTTAGTATTTGGGGTTTCGGCGCCTAAGCCATACAACAAGGTCATAAAATAGCAGTCGAGCAATATAGCTGCTTTCACTTTATTAAATTGCGGTTGGTCGGCAAAAACTAATGATTGAATTAATTCCATGTGTTGTTGTTGGAATGCTTGCGAAAACAATCGCTGGCTAAAGAGCACTTTATAAAAGCGGTGATGTAAACAATAAAACTGATAAAAATATTGTGCGTAATGATTAATCTTTAAGCGAGCAGGGCGGTGAATATCGGTTTCTTTTGCGCGCTCCAACACATCATTAAATTTGTCTTCGAGGCAGGCTTCTAAAATAGCCACTTTATCAGCAAAATGATTAAACAAGGTGCCAACCGCTATGTTGCTTGCTGCTGAAATTTGCCGCGTAGAAGTATCGTTAAATCCTTGCTCAGTAAAGAGTCGCCAAGCCGCCTCTAAAATACGTTGGTGAGTATCACCATGTTTGCTCATTTTTAACCTGCTGTTTTTATTTGGTTATTTTAAAAGTGAGCGTGCTCATATATATAAATGAGCGCGCTCATTAAAGGTAGTCGCTAGGTGTGAGCTTGTAAAATTAGCCTGTGTATTTAATTAAACTTTCATGGCGTGCCAAGCGGCTTTAGTTTAAAATTGCACACAGTTTCATTTTTACTTTTTACCCGCTGGAGGGTACCGCTATCATTAGTACAGCTAATATCACCATGCAATTTGGTGCTAAACCTTTATTCGAAAATATCTCAGCAAAATTTGGCGATGGTAACCGTTACGGTTTAATCGGTGCGAATGGCTGTGGTAAATCAACCTTCATGAAAATCCTAAGTGGTGAACTAGAGCCATCTTCAGGTAATGTCAGCACAGATCCAAACGAGCGTATCGCAAAACTAAACCAAGACCAGTTTGCATACGAAGAGTTTTCTGTAATCGACACAGTGATCATGGGTCATAAAGAGCTGTGGGAAGTAAAAAAAGAGCGTGACCGTATTTACAGCTTACCTGAGATGAGTGAAGAAGATGGTATGCGTGTAGCAGACCTAGAAACTGAGTTTGCTGAAATGGATGGTTATTCAGCAGAAGCAAAAGCGGGTGAGTTACTAATTGGTGTAGGTATTGGCACAGATCAACACTACGGCCCTATGTCTGAAATCGCACCGGGTTTTAAACTGCGAGTGTTACTTGCACAAGTACTGTTTTCTGATCCAGATATCATGCTTCTGGATGAGCCTACCAATAACTTGGATATTTACACCATCAAGTGGTTAGAAGACGTGTTAAACCAGCGCGACTGTACCATGATCATCATTTCGCACGACCGTCACTTCTTAAACTCAGTATGTACACACATGGCTGATATCGATTACGGCGAGCTTCGTATTTACCCTGGTAATTACGATGAGTACATGTTTGCAGCAACGCAAGCTCGTGAGCGTCTACTAAGCGAAAATGCGAAGAAGAAAAGCCAAATTGCAGAACTTCAACAGTTCGTATCGCGCTTCTCTGCAAACGCTTCAAAAGCAAAACAAGCAACATCACGTGCTAAACAAATTGATAAAATTCAGCTTGAAGAAGTTAAAGCTTCTTCGCGTCAAAGCCCTTTTATTCGCTTTGAACAAGAAAAGCAGCTATTCCGTAATGCCTTAGAGTTAACAAACTTAGCGCAAGGTTTTGACGAAATGCTTTTCAGCGGTCTTGAAGGTCTAGTCGAAGTAGGCGAGCGCATTGCAATCATCGGTGAGAACGGTGTTGGTAAAACTACATTATTAAATACTCTAGCTGGTCGCTTAGCACCTAAACAAGGTGAATTTAAATGGTCTGATAACGCTAATATTGGTTATTACGCACAAGACCATGCTGACGAGTTCGAAAAAGATATGAACTTATTCCAGTGGATGGAACAATGGCAACAAGAAGGTGACGACGAGCAAGTTGTTCGTAGTTTCTTAGGTCGTATGCTGTTTTCACAAAACGACATTAAAAAGTCAGTTAAAGTGATTTCAGGTGGTGAGCAAGGCCGTATGTTGTTTGGCAAAATTATGATGCATAAACCAAACATCTTATTAATGGATGAGCCAACCAACCACATGGATATGGAATCTATCGAAGCGCTTAACTTAGCACTTGAAGCATACGAAGGTACTTTGTTGTTCGTATCTCACGATAGACAATTTGTATCATCACTTGCTAACCGTATTTGGGAAATCAAAGACGGCAAAATTATCGACTTTAAAGGTACATACACAGAGTACCTAGCAAGTAGAGAAGCATAATTAGCTAATGAGTGATTAAAAGCCATGCATGTCATGGGCTGATACTTTATTA
>NZ_PNCP01000002.1:0-31096 GCF_005886115.1 Pseudoalteromonas sp. S4492 | reverse complement strand
GCCCGATTCGAAAGAGTCGGGATTTTTTGCGTTTTAGCTGTCAGCTTTCAGCCGTCAGACGTCAGCTGAAATACAGAGATATCAGACGTCAGATATTAGATGTTAGTTGAACTGTGGTGTTGTTTAGTACAGAGTCACCCTCAGCAACAAACCCCGTAGGAGGCACTTCAGTGCCGAATTCAGACCAGAACAAACATATTCATGGCTAAAGCGATTCCTACAAGTACACTTTACCTAGAACCTAGAACCTAGAACCTAGAACCTAGAACCTAGAACCTAGAACCTAGAACCTAGAACCTAGAACCTCCGGCAGAGGGAAATGCAGCACCAAACACCCACACCGCGCAGCTGAACGCTGACGGCTGAAAGCTGATAGCTCTTTGATGTGTTGGGTTTCGCTGCGCTTTACCCAACCTACGCCAGACTTCCAAACTTTACTCTTTCAACTTTCCCCTCGCTAACTAGCAACTCGCTAACTTCACTCCCACATCTTGTGTAACAAAAAAGCCCAGCCGGTTTCCCGGCTGGGCTTCTATATCGAGCAATAATGAGATTACTTAATCATGTTGTAGATAAGTGCAAACACAGCTAGAGCGCCAATTGTAAGTACGAACAACGTGCTCAAACGATTTCTGTATTTGTGTAAGCTAGGCACCTTATATACGGCAATCATTGGCATGATGAAAAGGATCATGGCAATGATAGGGCCTGATAGCTGATCCATCATGTCTAAAATACTTGGGTTGATCACCGAGCAATACCAAATAGCAAAGAACATGATAACAGTGCCAATCTTATCAACGAGTTTAGGGTTCATATGGGCTTGCTTACTAACAAGGCCGTTGAAGCTTTCACGGGCACCTAAGAAGTGGCCTAAGAATGAAGACGTAATCGCGATAAAGGCAACTAATGGCCCTAGAGTAGCAATAAACGAGTTATCAGTGATATTGGCAAGGAATGACAAGATAGACACGTTATCTGCTTTTGCTTGTACCATTTGTTCTGTAGATAGTGACAGTACGCACGAGAATACAAACAGTAAAACAAACACAATTAATAATAAGCTGGTGCGCTTTAGAATTGCTTCTGACTTCATTTTGGCATTATTGCCGTAGTGAGCGCGCTGTACATGCACAAAGCTTGATATTGCTGCAGCATGGCTAAATGAGAATACAATGATAGGTATTGATAACCAAAGTGTTTTCATGAATCCTGAAAACTCAGGGACTGATACATCTGGCATTTGCCAGCTTGGGATCAGGTAAATAGATAAGAAGAACAAGATAGCGACGAGAGGATAAACAAGGATTGCAAAAGCACGTAACATGAGTGCTTCGCCACCTAGCATTAAACTGATCATACCGCCAACGAGCAGGCCAGATAACACCACGCGTGGGGGGGACTCCATACCTAATTGATTAACGATAAAGCTGTCTACAGTATTGGTTAAGCCAACACCATAAATAAGTAAGATAGGGAAGATAGACAGAAAATACAGTAAAGAGATTAAGCGCCCGGCGTTAATGCCAAAGTGTTCTTCTACTACATCGGTAAAGTCTGCTTCAGGCTTTTTTGATGATAAAACAAAGCGGGCTAAGCCTCTGTGAGCTAAGTAAGTCATCGGAAAGGCAAGGCATGCCATGATAATTAAAGGCCAAAATCCGCCGATACCGATATTAATTGGTAAGAATAAAATCCCTGCACCGACTGCGGTGCCAAATAAACTTAATACCCATTGGGTGTCATGAAGATTCCATTTTGAGTTACTACTTGTTGTCGATGCATCATACGGCATAGCATCTTGATGTGTGTTCATTAGCACTCCACTATTAGAATAATAATTGTCGCGCAGCATATAGAAAAGCGACTAAGAATGCATGTTTTAGCGTTGTATTTAGATAACTATGCTGTAAGGAGAGACTTACAAAGAAAGAGAATTGGGCTTATTTAGAAAGCCCAGTTGTGGTATTTATTCTGCGGCTGCAAGTGCGCGAGCTTTAATGTCTGCGGCAAATGCTAAACCTTTCTTAAAACGTGCCTCAGCTGCAGTGATTTCACTTTCATCGCCATTGGCGGCAAGCACTCCTTGTGAAAGGGCTTTATAAAGTGCGGTAATTTGTGCTTCATAGCCGGCTTCAATTGCTTTTTCAACAGTCGTCATGGTTATTCCTTTAATAGATTAAGAAAGCAAAATACTATAGGAACAAGGACTTATTGGCTATATGATTGTGGTCATAAAGTAGGGAATATGAAATTTGGATATTTATTTTGCTATGACAGGGGAGATGCTGGGTTTCGCTACGCTCTACCCAGCCTACGGTATTTAACGGAACGCTTTTAGTTCTGTAATGCCGATACGACAAAATACGGATTCAGATACTCTTCTTTACTGTTATACAGTAGTGGGCTGCCATCTAGTTTGCTAACCGTTGCGCCTGCAATTTCGGCAATCGCATGACCTGCTCCGGTATCCCACTCACAGGTTGGGCCAAGGCGTGGGTATATATCAGCACTCCCTTCGGCAACCAGACAAAGTTTTAGTGAGCTGCCCTTTGAAACCATTTCTACATCTTCAAACTGTTTTACGAATTCAGCTAGATCAGGAGAAGGGTGTGAACGGCTGCCGACAACACGGATAAGCCCTTTATTTGGCTTACGGGTTACCTTAAGTTCAATGCGCTCATCACCTTTATCTTTAAAGGCACCAATTGCTTCAGCAGCAATATACGACACACCTAATGCCGGTGCATCGACAACAGCTAATACCGGTTTCCCTTTTTCAATCAAGGCAATGTTTACTGTGAACTCGCCATTCTTTTTGATGAACTCTTTGGTGCCATCAATTGGATCGACTAACCAGTAGCGTTGCCAAGTTTGACGAATATCCCAGCTAATATCAGCGCTTTCTTCGCTTAGAATTGGTACATCAGGGGTGAGATGTTGTAAGCCATTCACAATCACTTTGTGAGCTGCTAGGTCGGCGTCGGTCACTGGGCTTTCATCAGCTTTGTACTCAACATTAAAGTCCTTTTCGTAAATCCCCATTATTGCACTGCCGGCTTGGCGTGCGAGGAGTAATATTTCTTCTAGCAGTTCCGTTTGATTCATGACTTAACCTATAATTTGCTGTTGTTTTAAATACGCTACCAGTTCTTGCACCGATTGGTCTAGGCTGTTTTTACTGGTATCGATTTTAATTTCTGGCGATGTAGGGATTTGATAGTCTGAGTCGATACCTGTGAAGTGCTTAATTTCACCTGCACGCGCTTTTTTATAAAGCCCTTTAGGGTCGCGTGTTTCACACACGTCGAGCGGGGTATCTAAAAATACCTCAATAAACTCACCATCCTCTACTAAGTTTCTTACCATATCGCGTTCGCTTTGGAATGGCGAAATAAATGCGGTTAATACCACAAGACCGGCATCGACCATCAGCTTGGCAGTTTCACCTACGCGACGAATGTTTTCCACGCGGTCTTCATCAGTAAAGCCAAGATCTTTACATAAGCCATGACGCACATTGTCGCCATCAAGTAGGTAGGTGTGAACGCCTAACTGGTTTAATGCGCTTTCTAGTGCGTTTGCAACAGTGCTTTTGCCTGAACCTGAAAAACCAGTGAACCATAAAATGGTTGGCTTATGCTTTTTTTGCTCACTACGCTGTGATTTGCTAATGGCGTAATTATGCCAAACGATATTTTCATCCATTGTCTTTACTCCAATCATTGAGAAACCAAAGCTCTCAAAATAAAGAAATAGATTTAAAGGGGTGAGAGTGTGGTAATCAAATATAAATAGTAATGCTGGCTTAAAAACGGTTGTTGTCTTATAGCCAGCATTGTCTTACCTAGCCTATTTAAGTTGGCTTATATCAAGCGCTTGCCAATGAGGGAAGTGCTTGCGTACTAAAGCGTTAAACTCAACTTCAAAGTCGCTAAAGCTGCTTTGATGTTCTTCAGTGCTAAGTAATTGCTCAATCATACCTGCCGCAACGGTTAGGTTTGATAAGCGGTCAATTAGGATGAACGCACCTGTTTCATGGTTGTTGTGGTACTCATCAGCCAAAATTGTTTCTGTAAGCTCTAAAGTTACAATCGCAATTTCGTTAAGTTGTAATGAGTCTGCTTGACCATGCTCAAGGGTATTTACATCAATCGTGTGATCGATTTTTCTTACCACTGCTGAGGTATTTTTGCTGCCTAACTTAAAGTTATAGCTTTTACCTAATACAAGCGGCGCTTCATGCATCCACACTAACTTAGCTTGAATACGGTTTGTCACAGCAGCTTTTGAAGCGGCTGGTACAATCACATCACCACGACTGATATCAATTTCGTCGTTTAACGTTAGAGTGATTGCTTGACCTGCTTCAGCGCTATCTAAGTTGCCATCGAAAGTTACAATCTCTTTAATGCTTGAGCTTTTACCTGATGGTAACACTTTCACTGCATCACCCACGCTAAGTTTGCCAGATGTTAAAGTACCTTGGAAACCACGGAAGTCTAGGTTTGGGCGTACTACATATTGCACTGGAAGACGCGCTTCAAAACCGTTATCAATTTCAGCCGCTGGTGAGTCTTCAAGTAACTCCAGCAGTGGCTTTTCTGTGTAATAAGGTGTGTGCTCTGAGCGAGTAACTACATTGTCACCTTTCAGCGCTGACATCGGCACAAATTTGATATTAGTAACGTTTAGTTGTTCTGCAAACTTAAGGTAGTCAGCTTTGATTTTCTCGTATACGGTTTCATCGAAATCGACGATATCCATCTTATTGATAGCAACAACAAACTGCTTGATACCTAACGAGTCACAGATAAAGCTATGACGCTTCGTTTGTACTTGTACGCCATAACGCGCATCAACTAAGATAATCGCCACATCACTGGTTGATGCGCCGGTCACCATGTTGCGCGTGTACTGCTCATGTCCTGGCGTATCAGCAATAATGAATTTACGTTTTGCTGTAGAGAAGTAACGATAAGCAACGTCAATGGTAATACCTTGTTCACGCTCTGCTTGAAGACCATCGACAAGAAGTGCTAAATCAAGCTCTTCACCCGCATTACCAACTTTTTCATTGTCTTTATGCAGGGCTGCAAGTTGGTCTTCATAAATTTGGTGACTGTCATGTAAAAGGCGGCCAATCAGCGTAGATTTACCGTCATCCACACTACCACAGGTCAGCATGCGTAAAAGGCTTTTGTCTTGTTGACGCGCAAGGTAGGCGTCGATGCCTAACTCTCTTACTTCATTAATCGTGTCGTTTGTTTTAGACATTAGAAATAGCCCTCACGTTTTTTCTTTTCCATTGAACCAGCAGAGTCGTGATCAATCACGCGACCTTCACGCTCAGAAGAGGTTGAAAGCAGCATTTCTTCAATAATTTCAGTTAAGGTACCTGCCGTTGATTCCACAGCACCCGTTAGCGGGTAACAACCAAGAGTACGAAAACGTACCGACTTCATTTGCGGTACTTCGCCTTCTTCTAATGGCATACGCTCATCATCAACCATGATTAGCGTGCCGTTACGCTCAACGACTGGGCGTTCTTTGGCAAGGTAAAGTGGAACCATTTCAATGTTTTCTTGGTAGATATACTGCCAAATATCCAACTCAGTCCAGTTAGATAACGGGAATACACGAATGCTTTCACCCGGATTAACTTGGCTGTTGTACGTATTCCAAAGCTCTGGACGTTGGTTTTTTGGATCCCATCTGTGGTGTTTGTCACGGAATGAGTAAACACGCTCTTTAGCTCGTGATTTCTCTTCGTCACGACGAGCACCACCAAATGCAGCATCAAAGCCGTATTTATCTAACGCTTGCTTTAAGCCTTGCGTTTTCATGATGTCGGTGTGCTTTGCTGAGCCGTGCACAAATGGATTGATATCAATCTCTAACCCTTCAGGGTTCTTGTGGACGATTAAATCAAAACCATAGTCTTTAGCTAGGCGGTCACGAAACTCGATCATTTCCTTAAACTTCCAGTTGGTGTCAACGTGTAAAAGTGGAAATGGAATTTTTGCTGGATAAAACGCTTTACGTGCTAAGTGTAATAACACTGATGAATCTTTACCGATTGAGTAAAGCATCACCGGGTTTTCAAACTCAGCAGCAACTTCGCGCATGATTTTGATACTTTCAGCTTCTAATTGCTGAAGGTGTGTTAAAGCCATTGTTAGTCGTCCTACTAAAATGATTAAAAGTTAAATTAAGCTACGCCAGTAATTGGCTGGGCAAAGCTGCTGGTTTGTTCTGTTTGGCCAAACCATGCAAGCTGATGGTGCAATGATGCAACTTCGCCAATAATTAATAAGGCGGGTGAAATAATACTATGGCGCGAAATCAAGTCGGCCAGCTCACCTAATTGCCCTGTTACAACACGTTGTTCTTTACGTGTGCCGTTTTCGATAATGGCAACCGGTGTGTCTGCACCGCGGCCATGTTTTAATAGTTGTGCTTGAATATGCGGTGATTTAATCACTCCCATATAAATCGCTAAGGTCTGATTTGGCTTGGCGAGTGATTGCCAATCCAATTCTTGACCATCTTTTTTACAGTGACCTGTCACAAACTGAATGGCTTGTGCGTGATCTCTGTGAGTAAGAGGAATACCGGCATAAGCGCTACAACCTGCAGCAGCAGTAATACCCGGTACGATTTGGTAACGTACTTTATTCGCGGCTAGCACTTGTACTTCTTCACCACCACGACCATAAATAAACGGGTCGCCACCTTTAATACGGCATACTTTTTTGCCTTGCTTGGCAAAATCAACCAACATCTGGTTGGTATCTTCTTGCGCCACACTGTGATCGCCTAAACGTTTACCTACGCAAACTAGGTCTGCATCACGGCGTACTAAATCCATAATTTCATCAGAAACTAAGTAGTCATATACCACCACATCAGCTTGTTGCATTAACTGCAGTGCTTTTAAGGTTAATAGCTCAGGGTCACCTGGGCCTGCACCTACAACATACACTTCGCCTTCTGGTTCTGGCTTTGCATCTAACAATTGCTCTAACTGCGCTGTTGCAGCTTCGGTATTACCCGCTTGGACTTTGCTTACAACTGATGAATCAAATACGCCTTCCCAAAACTGGCGGCGGTCAGCAAAGTGTTTAAAGCGTTGTTTTACTTTGTCACGAAAGCTACCAACTAATGTAGCGAGTGGACCTATATGCTGTGGAATAAGCGTTTCGAGTTTTTCACGTAAACGACGTGCTAATACCGGTGCTGTGCCTGCGCTTGAAATTGCAATTGTGATTGGATCACGGTCAACAATGGATGGAAAAATAAAGCTGCACTTAGGTTGATCATCCACCACGTTAACGAAAATATTGCGTGCATTCGCAAGTTCGAACACGTCTTTGTTCACGCTTTCGATATCTGTCGCGGCGATTACCAGCATTTGCTGGTCTAAATACTGTTCTTTGAATGTATCAGTGATCAGGTTTACTTCGTTTTGCTCAGCAAGAGCAAGTAGCTCATCACAAAATTCAGGCGCGACTAGCGTTACATGAGCACGTGCTTTTAAAAATGCACGGCATTTGCGTAACGCGACATCTCCACCGCCGACTACCAACACAGGTTTGTCGTCTAATTTGGTAAAGATTGGTAAATATTGCACTTTGTTCTCACCCCTAAAACACATCAACGAAACTGCTTATTGCAGGCAAGCAGAATATAGTGCTCTAAAAAAAGTAAAAAATAATTAAAACCAAGTTTATATAACTAAAAGTTATACCAGGTGGTTTGTTTTGGCTTAAGACTTAGTTAACAAGGGATTGCGACGAGTTACAAGTAATTAAAGGGCCTTATGGTGATTAGTTATGATTTATAGCCGAATGATAAAAATTTGCTACTATAGGTCACTAATATGGCAACACAAATATAAGAGCTATGACTAAAATGCAAACAAGCGCTGCCCAAGCGGTGGCACTGATGGACTTAACAACTCTGAATGACAGCGACACAACAGAAACCATTAATAACTTGGTTGCTAGTATTGAGCCTAAGTTAGGCATTCCTGCAGCGGTTTGTGTATATAGCCAGTTTGTCAGTGACGCTAAACTGGCACTCGCTGAGCGTGAATTACAGCAAGTCAAAGTGGCTACCGTCACTAACTTTCCTGGTGGGGATGAGCCTTTAGAGGAAGTGCTAAATGAAACCTTGTTTGCCATTGAACGCGGTGCTGATGAAATTGATTTAGTGATCCCCTATAAAGCACTAATCGCCGGTGATGAGCGCAAAGTTTTAGAGTATGTCAAAGCGTCAAAAGAGGCATGTGGCAGCCAAGCGCAACTTAAAGTTATTATCGAAAGTGGCGAATTAAGCGATGATCTCATTGCAACAGCAACTAAGCTGGCAATTGATGGTGGCGCTGATTTTGTTAAAACCAGTACCGGTAAAGTGGCTGTCAATGCAACGCTAGCTGCAACTGACATCATGTTAAATACCATAAAAGCGAGTGGTAAAAAGGTCGGTTTTAAAGCGGCGGGCGGGGTCAGAACAGTTACTGATGCTGCTGAGTATTTAGCCCTCGCGGAATCAATTATGGGTGAAGCGTACTTACAACCCGAGCTATTTCGTTTTGGCGCTTCTGGGTTATTAAAAGATGTGTATGCAACATTAAATGAATCGTGAAAGTGAACAAGAGAAAATAGCGCTCGAGCATGGCGCAGCAAAGCTGTTTTTACGCTGTTACGAAAAGCAGTTTGGCGTAAGCATGCGTAATATTTGGCATAACACGCCGAGTAAACCAGACGTGAGTTGTTATAAAGGTGATGAACGGCTCGATATTGAAGTCGCGCATTTATATGCCAGTGAAACAGAAGCAATGGCGGTGTTAGGTCGGCCTCTGTCTATCTCAATGCAACGCGATCTCGCTGAAATGGCTTTAGCACCGAGTAACGAACGTTTGCACTGTGCTTTGCATCGCTTGCTGGCACAAAAAGCCAAAAAACATTACGAGTCTACGCAGCCTTGGTTATTAATTCGCAATGCCAGTACTATATGGCATCTCGATGATTTTAAGTCAGTACTTACTCACCTTGATGTGCCTAAGCACCATCCATTTCAACAAATTTGGTTGTTATGTGATTTTTATCGTGGTGAGTTATTACAAATTTTATAATGGAATGAGATAACAACAATGAAATTTAAACGTTCAGGGACGCAAACACTTCTATCGAGTGTTTTTCCAAGTTTAGCATTAGCAGGGTTAGTTGCTGTATCGCTCACTGCGTGTACTAACCCAAGTACACCCGCGGGTGAAGAAGGTTACGTATTTGAAAAGCCGCGCGTGTTTGGCGAAGGTGGTTATCAAGGCACTATGATTGGCCCAGCTAACTACGGCATGTCACTGTGGCGCAATCAAGTAATTAATATTGATATGCGCCCGAACACGTATACTGAAACATTTAAGATTTTAGCTAACGATGACTTAAATATTAGTTTTGATTTTCATGCGGTCATTTCAATAGAAAGCGGCTCTGTCAGAGCGGTGGTTGAGCAATACGGTGGTGAAGATTGGTATCCGCGATTTGTTCGTGAAACATTTAGAACTTATGTGCGTGATATTGTTCAGCAATACGATAGCGGCGTGTTAAAAACCAATCGCGAGAAAATAGCTGCAGAAGTAACAGCCCGATTAAAAGCGTATTTAGAACCAACGCCATTTAAGCTCGCCAATGTCGTAGTGGGAAATATTAACTATCCGGCTATCGTTGCTAATGCTGTTGAGAAAAAATTAGCAGCACAACAATTACTGTCTGAAAAAGAAACGCAAAAAGAAATTGCACGAAAAGATGCTGAGATCCGTGTAGAAGAAGCGAAAGGTATTGCACAGGCGCAAAAAATTATTAATGCCACTTTGACGCCAAACTATCTACAACATGAAGCTATTAATGCGCAGTTAAAGATGGCTGAGTCACCTAACCATACAACTGTTTATATTCCTGTTGGTAACAATGGTGTACCACTGGTGAAAGGCACAAACTAAGATTTTCAACAGCCAGTGCTAGCACTGGCTGTTAGTTTGCTTAGTTAAATTTAAACATACTGCCAAAGCTTTCTAAACTTGATTTGTTTGTTTTGGCAATACACCCTGAATCATCAAGAGATTTTTTGGTCGTCTCATCAGCAAGACCTGTCACTTTGAGCTTATTTTCTTGCTGATACTCAGTGAGCGCAAGCACCGTTGCTTCATCGTACTCTACGTCTTCTACTTCATATTCTTCGTAGTGAGGCTGCCTTTTCAAATAACCCAAACAAACCAAGTTCAGTCGTGACATCGCTAAGTCTGTTTTTTCATAGTAAGGCATTCTGTGATTTGGAACGCTAACCGATGCGACTGGGGCTTTAGCAGGAGCGGCAGCTGCGGTTACTTTTAGTGGTGCAGGGGCTGTATGGCCTGCAGCAATGGTGTTGTCGCTATTATAGCGATAATAAGTTGTTGGCACTTTTGATTCTAAAAACTCAACGGCTTTTACGATCACTTCACGCAGTGCTTTTTCTTTTGGCGTGTTTGACCAGCTACTTAAGTTACCACCAACAAGTGCACCACCAAAATTGGTAGCAGCTGATGTAAAGTCAAAATCTTTGCTGCCACCTTCAACGCTGGTAGCGGCGAGAATACGAGAAGTTCGCGTGTCGATTAAGCGTAAATCTATTGCCATGTGGGAACTTGAAAAGCCCGCCGATACAGAGCTAAATACATCGCCGATAAATCCGCCGCTGCCGACACGAGTACCTGAGTTGTCATCATCGAACTCTGTGACTGCGGCAACCACAACAATTTCGGCTCCCTCTATTTCACCATACACAGCACCTGATGCTGCACTCACGCGGCCTGATACAGCAAGGTCTTGTTCTGATAATACAGCATCGAGTGCTTGTCGCTCTAAAACAATAAAGCGATTGGTACTGACTAATGCGGTTGTGAGTTGATCAGCCATCCCTTCACCAATTTCTTTACGCCACCAATGCGAATCATTGGATTTGTCAGTAAAGCGGGCAACAGCGATACGAGCTTTAGGGCCATTGTATTGTTGCTTGGCAACTTCGTTTATATCAGGGCTGTTGTTATTGCTGGTGGTTGTCGAAGTACTCTGGCATGCAGTCAGTGCCGCAGCAAGTAACGTAATCGAAATCGCTTTGTGTGTTTTGGTGAGCATATGACTTTCCTTAACTTATATCTCATGCAGTAAATAACGCCGCACTATGGGCTTTGTTGTTATTGGCGTTTGTATGGATAAGCTATAAAAATCAGTATTTTATTAATAGCACTCAGGCGAAAACTTTATTCACTGATGCGAAATTCGGCATATTTTTGATGTTTTTCTCGATACTGTTTTGGTGATAAGCCAACATAGTTCTTAAAGCTTCGGGCAAAATAGCTTTGCGAGCTAAATCCGGTTTGTTCTGCGATTTGACCAATTGCTAACGCGCTATCGATTAGCTGTTTTTTTGCAAACTCTAAGCGAGTATTGCGCAAATAATCAGAAGGCGTTTGTGAGTACAAGGCTTTCATTTTTAGTTGCAGCGCACGGGGGCTTAAACATAACTCAGAGGCTAGCTGCTCAACCGAGAAGCTTTCATCTTGGTAGTGTGCTTGTACTGTCTGCTTAAGTTTTTCAGTGAAGGAATAATCTTTATTTTGTACTGTTACAGCGGCTGTATCACTATTCAGAGGAGCTGCTAGTTGTGCTGTTAGGTGCTGGTTTAAAATTTGTCTCAGATTAAGCAGTCCTTTTACTCTGCTCATCAGTAAAGTGGGTTCAAAAGGCTTACTTAAGAAGTCATCAGCCAATAAATCCAGCCCTTTTAAGCGACTGTGGGTGTCCGCTTTAGCAGAAAGTAATAATACCGGAATGTGGCTGGTGGCTGGGTTTGCTCGAAGGGCTGCTAACAGTTGATAACCATCCATATTCGGCATCATCACATCGCTGATAATGAGGTCAGGCAGGTCTGTCTGGCAAAGGTCGAGAGCTTGCTGACCATCAGTTGCACACATGCAGTTAAACTCAGTATTAAACAAACAAAGGAGTAGTTCAGCCATTTCCTGATTGTCTTCAACAATCAGCAGTGTTGGTTGTGAGGTATGAACTTGCATAGCGCTATTTGCTTGATTATCAGCACGTTCAATCATAGGTAATGACACAGTAAAGCTGCTACCTTCAGCAAACTTACTGCTTACGCTGATAGAGCCACCGTATTGTTCAACGAGCTGTTTTACTAAGCTTAGGCCGATACCACTACCTGGTTCAGATGATGCTACGCGGGTAAAGCGCTGAAAAACCGACTGCTGATGCTCACTGGCAATACCCACACCGGTATCCGTAATTTTGAACTGTAACGCTTGTTGCACTTCACTAAGGTGAATAGCGACTGTGCCGCCTGCAGGGGTGTACTTAAGTGCATTGCTTATCAGGTTACTAAAAATCGAGTGAGCATGCTCAGGTGCAAGGTTTATCTTAAAGGCTTTAGAAGTGCTGTCAGTAAAGCTAAAGTGCAGCTGTTTTTGCTCAAACAGAGGCCTGAAATCCGCGACCAAATCAGTTAAAAATGGCGTAATAGCATAAGGGCTGACAGTGTAAATTGCCGTGCTTGGGCGTTGACTCAATTGTAAAAGTTGATTGATGAGCTCAAGTAAGCGTTGGCAGTTTCGTTTGATACTCGCTAATTGCGTTTGAGCTTTTGGATCGGCATTGCTTCGCTGCAACTGACTGATCGGAGCAAGTATTAAGCTAAGTGGTGTTTTGAGTTCGTGGCTAATGTTATCTAAAAATTGATCTTTTAATTTGTTTAGCTCAATTTCGGTTTGCTTCTCTTGCTCTGCTAGTTTGCGCTTGTACAAGGCATTTAACACAAGCCAAGTCAGTGCTAAAGCAAACACGAAGTAAATACTGTAGGCTAATTTCGTTTGCCACCAAGGAGGCACAACCGTAAGCGCTAGTAGCTGTGTACTGTCACTCCATTGCCCATATTGATCTTTTGCTTTTAGCAATAACTGGTAGTGACCAGCAGGCAGCTGCGGATAGTTTATTTGTCTAAGGGATGCATCGGTATATAAAAATTGCTCATCAAAGCCAGCCAGCTTGTAGCCATATTGGTAATGTTTTGGAGTCGCGCCGTTTTTTAAGGCGCTAAATTTAAAACCGATAACCCCAGCTGACTTGGCAAACGAGAATGTCTGAGTCGCACTTGCAAGCGTATTGGTTTGTTTATCAAAATGGTTACTTTTAATCGCTCGGTTATTAAGTAATAACTCAGTTAACACTGGAGTAGGGGGAGTGTGCGTTAAGTTTAATTGCTCGGGGTAAAAATGATTGTAGCCATTAATACCACCAAAAAATAATTCGCCATCGTCTGCTTGATAGCTCGCACCCAGTATAAATGATTGATGCTGAATACCGTCTTCTGGTAGAAACTGCTGCATTTGCTGCGTACTGGGGTTATAGCGAGTGAGTCCGCCATTGGTTGCTAACCAAAGCATGCCTTGTTTATCGGCAAGAATGTCAAAAATATTGTCGTTAGCTAAACCTTGCTGTTCAGTAATCTGTTTCACTGTGAGGCTATGCGTGTTGACTTGATTTAAGCCTTGCATGGTGCCAACCCAAATATGATCGCCACTCAGCAACAAAGAGGTGACCATATTATGGCTAAGCCCAGCCTCGTCTGAGCCTTGTTCATCGACTAAAGTAAATTGCTCCGTATCGATATCCAGTTTATTGAGCCCAGCCCGAGTGCCAATCCACAGTGCATGCTCTTCATTATCATAAGCCAAAGTAAATACAGTGTTGTTGGCAAGGCTATTTTGCGTGTCACTGTGCTTATAATGAGTCACTTTGGCAGAGGCTGGTTCAAAGCGGGTTAAGCCCTGGTTACTGCCAAGCCAAAGCGCACCTGTTTTATCGCTGGTAATTGCGTAAACACGGTCACTCGCTAGCTGGTGGCTTTGCATGGTAAAAACTGCAAATTCATCAAGACCAT
This sequence comes from Pseudoalteromonas sp. S4492, assembly GCF_005886115.1. Classification (NCBI taxonomy): domain Bacteria; kingdom Pseudomonadati; phylum Pseudomonadota; class Gammaproteobacteria; order Alteromonadales; family Pseudoalteromonadaceae; genus Pseudoalteromonas; species Pseudoalteromonas sp. S4492. Next base: position 17,098 of record NZ_PNCP01000002.1, on the reverse strand, counting down.
CTTGATACTTTATTAACCCGCCTCCGTAGGTACCTATCCACAACTGCTGGTTAGCGTCTTCATGAAGGGCAAATATATTGTTATTTGGCAGTGCGTTTTTAAAGTGCTGGTAACCCGACGTTGTTTTGTGATTGAGTCCATCACGGGTACCAATCCACACCTCCCCATTGGCTCTTTTAATGATTGAGCGAACAAAGTTATGACTTAACGAATTTGCTTGAGAGGTTTTTAATTGATGAGAGAACTGCTGTTGTTTAGGGTCATAGCGGTGCACACCATAGCCATCGGTACCTAGCCAAATAATACCTTGAGAGTCTTGATTAAGAGATAGAAGGTAGTCGCTGCTTAAGCCGTTGGGGTCTTGCTTGTCGTGGCGGTAATGGCTGTGTTCGCCATGTAAATCAGCCCCCGCAGGGAAAAAGTAGAGTCCTTGCCCATAGCTTGTAAGCCAGAGGTTTTGCTGTTGGTCAATAAGGCTGTCTGTTATCCAAGCACCATTAAACTGTTCGATTTGCTCACTACTTTGCGTAGCTAAATTTAATAGATAAAGACCTTGTTTAGCACCAATGATCAGCTTCTCATTATTTAGTAACTTGAGATGCCAGAGCGGTGCAGAGATCTGAGCATGCTGAGTAAATTGCTCAGTGATTGGGTCAAATGAAATAAGTCCTTTATCCGTGGCAAGCCAAATGAATTGTTTCGTAATGACAATGTCTCGCACCAGTGGTTGTGCTGATTTATAGTGAAAGTGTTTAAAGCGATTATTTGATACATCAAAACGCGTTAACTTACCGTTTTCGTGACCAAGCCACAGAACATCGTCTTTAGCTATCGCCATAGACCAAATTTTATCTTCACTTAGGCTGATGTCATGGTGTGTAGAGAACACCTCAAACTGGCCCGTTTTAGGGTTAAGTCTATTAAGCCCTTTGCTTGCAGTCGAAAACCACAACTGGTTTTTGCTATCTTTAACACAGCCGGTGATCCAGTTCCCTGAAATGCTTTTATCATCGCTGTTAGCTTTGAAACGCTTAAACTCATAACCATCAAAGCGGTTTAAGCCTCCTTGTGTAGCAAACCATAAAAACCCTTGCTGGTCGGTGATACTGCACGTAATAGAATTTTGACTGAGCCCTTGCTGACTACTGAATGTACTCAGATGTAAAGAGCGAGCAGCAGTGCTTAGACTCAACAACAGAAAGAGACTATAAAAGACGAAGTAAATAGGGTTTCTTAACGACTGCACACTGATCCATGTGGGTTTGTTGTTCCTTTAATGGGGTTATAATAAACTGCTTTTTAATCAATGTTAATATTGATTTTTAAACGAACTGATGAGATTTTAACTAATGGGTATCTTTTACTCTTGTGTTAATGAATTGCGTAAGTATAATAGGCATCCACTTTGCAGGGGCGTAGTTCCAATTGGTAGAACAGCGGTCTCCAAAACCGACGGTTGGGAGTTCGAATCTCTCCGCCCCTGCCACTTTTTACACAATGTGTGTTAAGTCTGAAATTAAAAATCGGTTTAAACTAGTCAGTTTTTAAGTTTAGATTTTAATGGATTAACCCTGCCAGAGCGCAGGGTTGTTGTGTCTGTAGTTAAGGTAAAAATATTATGAGCACGAATGTAGAAACACCATCAAGTGCGATGGATTCAGTAAAGTGGATTGTAGCAATTGCGCTACTAGCAGGCGCAGTCGTTGGTAACCACATGTATGCAGACCAATCTGTATTATTACGTGCTATTGGTGTAGTGGTTGCTGTAGCAGCTGGTTTAGGCATTGCCTCACTAACTGAAAAAGGTCGTACTTTCCTTGCGTTTGCAAAAGAGTCTCGCATCGAAGTACGTAAAGTTGTGTGGCCAACTCGCCAAGAAACAACACATACGACATTAATTGTAATGGTTGCAACTGTGATTATGGCACTTATCCTTTGGGGATTAGATGGCATTTTATTCCGCGCAGTAGGCTTTTTAACTGGATTGGAGATCTAATCCCATGTCGGATGAGAAGAACGAAAAGAAACTACGTTGGTACGTAGTACAAGCTTTCTCTGGTTACGAGAAGCGTGTAGCACAAACTATTCTTGAGCACATCAAGATCGAAGGTTTGGAAGATAGTTTTGGTGAAGTATTAGTACCAACTGAAGAAGTGGTTGAGATGCGCGCTGGTCAAAAGCGTAAATCTGAGCGTAAATTCTTCCCAGGTTACGTACTAGTTCAAATGGACATGAACGATGCAAGCTGGCACTTAGTTAATAGCACTGCACGTGTTATGGGCTTCATTGGTGGTACGTCTGATCGTCCAGCGCCAATTAGCCAAAAAGAAGCTGACCGCATCTTAAATCGTTTACAAGAGAACGCTGAAGCACCTAAGCCGGCTACATTATTTGAGCCAGGTGAAGTTGTACGTGTTATCGATGGTCCATTTGCTGACTTCAGCGGTGTTGTTGAAGAAGTGGATTACGAGAAGAGCCGCGTGAAAGTGTCTGTTCTTATCTTCGGTCGTTCAACGCCAGTTGACCTTGAATTTGGTCAAGTTGAACAAGACAAGTAAGTAAAAAATTAAAGCTGCCAAAATTGATTAATATTTTGGCAATACGCTTGAAAAAGGCCGCTGATTAACTTATAATCAGCGGCCTTTTTGTGTTAGGGCAAGTTGCTACTTGTTTTATCACTAAAAAGTGAGAACCAATTTTTAAACTGGGAAGCCGTTAGAGTACGCGTCCTCGCGCGCACAAGGCTATGACCCACCAAATGAGGTATTTATTATGGCTAAAAAAGTTGAAGCTATTATCAAGCTACAAGTTGCCGCTGGTATGGCTAACCCTAGTCCTCCAGTAGGTCCAGCACTAGGTCAACACGGTGTAAACATCATGGAATTCTGTAAAGCGTTCAACGCACGTACAGAATCTATCGAAAAAGGCGCTCCAGTTCCTGTAGTGATCTCTGTTTACGGTGACCGTTCTTTCACGTTCGAAATGAAAACTCCACCGGCTGCTTACTTACTTAAGAAAGCTGCAGGCATCAAATCAGGTTCTGGCCGTCCTAACACTGAAAAAGTGGGTACAGTTACACGTGCTCAACTTGAAGAAATCGTTGAGACAAAACGACCTGACCTTACAGCAGCTGATATGGAAGCTGCAGTTCGCACTATCGCAGGTTCTGCGCGTGCGATGGGCTTGAACGTAGAGGACTAAGATAATGGCAAAATTAACTAAACGTATGCGTACAATCCGCGAAAAAGTGGATGCGACTAAAGATTACGAAATCAACGAAGCAGTTGCTCTTTTAAAAGAGTTAGCGACAGCTAAATTCGTAGAAAGTGTTGACGTTGCTGTTAACCTTGGTATCGATGCTCGTAAATCTGACCAAAACGTTCGTGGTGCAACTGTACTACCTAACGGTACTGGTCGTGAAGTTCGTGTTGCTGTATTCACACAAGGCGCTAACGCAGAAGCTGCGAAAGAAGCTGGTGCTGAATTAGTGGGCATGGAAGATCTTGCTGAACTAGTTAAGAAAGGCGAGATGAACTTTGACGTTGTTGTTGCATCTCCAGACGCTATGCGTGTTGTTGGTCAACTAGGTCAAATCTTAGGTCCACGTGGTCTAATGCCAAACCCTAAAACTGGTACTGTAACACCTAACGTTGCAGAAGCAGTTAAAAACGCGAAAGCAGGTCAAGTTCGTTACCGTAACGACAAGAACGGTATCATCCATACTACTATCGGTAAGGTTGATTTCACTGCTGAGCAACTTCAACAAAACCTTGAAGCTCTTATTGTTGCGCTTAAGAAGGCTAAACCTTCACAAGCTAAAGGTACTTTCGTGAAGAAAGTAACTATCTCTACAACAATGGGCGCAGGTGTTGCTGTTGACCAAAACTCTTTAAGCACTAACGTAGCTTAATTAAGAGTTTACATGGCGTGAAATTTGAACTATAATTTTGCGCCATTTTGTTGAGAAAGTTAATTTCAAAACAAGTAAAGAATTCGGGTTGAAGCCCATAATTTCGTAATGCCTTCGGGTAAAAACGATAAATTGGGCTTCCGTCCAAGACCGTAGGTGGTTTCGGCCTTAATAAGTTTTTTACCTACGTAGACGGTGTGAATCCCCAGATAGATTTTTCCTAATCTTCTGGCTCTCGCCGTAAAAAGCATCTCCATCATTGATGGGGAAGAGTAGAACCGGGAAGCCAATATCGGCAACCCATTAAACCAGGAGTAACACCCATGGCTTTAAATCTTCAAGGCAAAAAAGCAATTGTTGCTGAAGTCAACGAAGCAGCCACTGGTGCTCTTTCTGCAGTTGTTGCAGATTCTCGTGGTGTAACAGTTGGTGCTATCACTGCCCTTCGTAAAGAAGCTCGTGAAGCTGGTGTATGGATGAAAGTTGTTCGTAACACTCTAGCTAAACGTGCTGTTGAAGGTACAGATTTTGAGTGCCTATCTGATTCATTTGTTGGTCCAAGCTTAATCGCTTTCTCTTCAGAGCACCCAGGTGCTGCTGCGCGTATTTTTAAAGAATTCGCGAAGAAGAACGAGAAATTCGAAGTTAAGACGGCTGCATTTGAAGGTAACGTAGTAGACGCAGCTATGCTAGCAACTCTACCTACTTACGACGAAGCTGTTGCACGCTTAATGAGCGCTATGAAAGAAGCGTCTGCAGGTAAATTGTGTAAAACAATTGAAGCAGTACGTGTACAGAAAGAAGAGCAAGCTGCTTAAATTTAAGCTGTTTTTTTGTTCACTTTCGGTGTAATATTTTTTTTGGACTAAAATTAGTCCGTAATAATTAGGAAATTTGTAATGTCTGTAACTAAAGACCAAATCCTTGATGCTATTGCTGAAATGTCAGTAATGGACGTTGTTGCTCTAGTTGAAGCAATGGAAGAAAAATTCGGCGTAACTGCAGCTGCTGCTGTTGTTGCTGGTCCAGCTGCTGAAGCTGCTGAAGAGAAGACTGAGTTCGACGTAATCCTTGCTGGCGCTGGCGCTAACAAGGTTGCAGCTATCAAAGCTGTACGTGGCGCAACTGGTCTTGGCCTTAAAGAAGCTAAAGCACTTGTTGAATCAGCTCCTGCACCTATCAAAGAAGGTGTATCTAAAGAAGAAGCTGAAGCACTTAAGAAAGAGCTTGAAGAAGCTGGTGCTCAAGTTGAGATCAAGTAATCTAGCTTATGCTAGGTTCGCTGCCTGAGAAATCAGGCAAGGGCTGGTGATTATTTAATCACCGGCCTTTTTGCGCTATAGAGCGATGCATTCCTGTAGCGCAAATAAAATCTAATTTTCTCTTTACTTTCAAGTTGTTATCGAAATCGGTATTGAAAGTGGCAGAGCAAAATAGAACAACAATTTAATGTTGTACATCTTGGCATAGATGCCAGTTAAGTCTGTTCTTACTAGAACAGGTCGGGTCAAAGATCAGCAAGCTGAGGAACCCCATGGCTTACTCTTATTCTGAAAAGAAACGTATCCGTAAGGATTTTGGTAAACGTCCACAAGTTTTGGATATACCTTTCTTACTGTCAACGCAGTTAGAATCGTTTAAAAAATTCTTAGTCCCTGACGCTGATGGCGATCACGGTTTGGAAGCTGCTTTCCGTTCTGTGTTTCCGATCAAAAGCTACTCGGGAAATTCTGAGCTTCAATACGTAAGTTATCGTATTGGTGAGCCAGTATTCGATGTAAAAGAATGTCAAATTCGCGGTGTGACTTATTCTGCTCCACTTCGCGTAAAATTGCGTCTTGTGGTGATGGATAAAGAAGCACCAGGCACAGTTAAAGACATTAAAGAGCAAGAAGTTTACATGGGCGAAATTCCGCTCATGACTGATACCGGTACCTTTGTAATCAATGGTACAGAGCGTGTTATCGTTTCTCAGCTACACCGTAGCCCTGGTGTATTCTTTGATAACGACCGCGGTAAAACTCACTCGTCAGGTAAAGTACTTTATAACGCGCGTGTAATTCCTTACCGTGGTTCATGGTTAGACTTCGAGTTTGATGCAAAAGATAACCTATATGTACGTATTGACCGTCGTCGTAAATTACCGGCGTCTATCATCTTACGTGCACTAGAGTTCTCTACAGAAGAAATCCTAGATATCTTCTTCGATACTACTGCGTTTGAAGTAACTGACGGTAAAGTTCTTATGGAACTTGTACCTTCACGTTTACGTGGTGAAACTGCCGCTTTTGATATCAAGAGCGATGACGGTGAAGTCCTTGTTGAAGCGGGTCGTCGTATTACTGCGCGTCACATCAAGAACATCGAGAAAAAAGGTATTAACCAATTAGAAGTACCACATGAGTACATCATTGGTCGTGTTGTAGCTAGAAACTACGTTGACGAGTCAACGGGTGAGATCATCGCAAACGCGAATGATGAGCTATCACTTGAGCTAATGGCTGAATTGGTTAAAGCAGGTCACACTAAGATTGATACATTATATATCAACGAAGTGGACAGCGGCGCCTACATGTCAGATACATTACGTATCGACACAACAAGCAACCGTTTAGAAGCATTAGTAGAAATTTATCGCATGATGCGCCCAGGCGAGCCACCGACGAAAGACGCGGCTGAAGCCTTATTTGATAACTTGTTCTTCTCTGATGAGCGTTACGATTTATCAACAGTTGGTCGTATGAAGTTCAATAGCCGTGTAGGTTATGACTCAGATACAGGCCCAGGCACATTATCGAAAGAAGACATCGTAGCTGTTATGAAAGTGCTTATCGCTATTCGTAACGGTGTTGGCGATGTTGATGATATCGACCACTTAGGCAACCGTCGTATCCGTAGTGTTGGCGAAATGGCTGAGAACCAATTCCGCGTTGGTCTAGTACGTGTAGAACGTGCTGTACGTGAGCGTTTAAGCTTAGGTGACCTTGACGCTGTAATGCCACAAGATCTTATTAACGCTAAGCCTATTTCGGCAGCGGTTAAAGAGTTCTTCGGTTCATCTCAGTTATCACAGTTCATGGACCAAAATAACCCGCTTTCAGAAGTAACGCACAAGCGTCGTATTTCTGCATTAGGTCCGGGTGGTTTAACACGTGAACGCGCTGGCTTCGAGGTTCGAGACGTTCACGTAACTCACTATGGTCGTGTATGTCCAATCGAAACGCCTGAGGGTCCAAACATCGGTCTAATTAACTCATTGTCTACGTACGCACGTACAAACGACTATGGTTTCTTAGAAACACCTTACCGCAAAGTGGTAAACGGTGTAGTAACTGATGAAGTAGATTACCTATCAGCTATTGAAGAAGGTCAGTTCGTAATCGCACAGGCGAACACGAACCTAGACGAAAACAATGAGTTTGTTGATGAACTAATTCCATGTCGTCACAAAGGTGAATCAACCTTTATGGGCAAAATGGACCAACAATATATGGACGTATCACCACAGCAGGTGATCTCTGTAGCGGCAGCACTTATCCCGTTCCTAGAACACGATGATGCTAACCGTGCATTGATGGGTTCAAACATGCAACGTCAAGCAGTACCAACACTAATCGCGGATAAACCGCTTGTAGGTACAGGTATCGAGCTTACACTAGCAAAAGATTCTGGTGTAACTATCGTTGCTAAGCGTGGCGGTGAAGTAATGTATGCCGATGCGAGCCGCATCGTTGTTAATGTAAATGAAGAAGAGCGCATCCCTGGTGAAGCGGGCATCGATATTTACAACTTAACTAAATACACACGCTCAAACCAAAATACATGTATTAACCAAAAACCAACTTGTATGGTTGGTGAGCCGGTAACACGTGGTGACGTATTAGCAGATGGTCCTTCGACTGACCTTGGTGACTTAGCACTTGGTCAAAACCTTCGCGTGGCATTCATGCCATGGAACGGTTATAACTTCGAGGATTCAATCCTATTATCAGAGCGCGTAGTTCAAGAAGATCGTCTAACGACTATCCACATTCAAGAACTACAATGTATCGCACGTGATACTAAATTAGGTCCAGAAGAGATCACAGCAGATATCCCTAACGTTGGTGAATCTGCACTAGGCAAGCTTGATGAATCAGGCGTTGTATATATCGGTGCTGAAGTTAAAGGCGGCGATATCCTAGTAGGTAAAGTGACTCCGAAAGGCGAAACGCAATTAACACCTGAAGAAAAGCTACTACGTGCTATCTTCGGTGAGAAAGCGTCAGACGTTAAAGACAGCTCTTTACGTGTACCAAACTCTGTAACTGGTACTGTAATCGACGTACAAGTTTTCACCCGTGACGGTGTTGAAAAAGATAAGCGTGCGTTAGAAGTTGAAGACATGCAGCTTCGCGAAGCGAAGAAAGACTTCAACGAAGAGTTCCGTATCTTAGAAGCAGGCGTATTAGAGCGTGCTCGTAAGTTACTTGTTGACGCTGGTCTGAACGCTGACTCAGTTGCAGCATTAAATGCTGACAAGCTACTTACTCAAAGCCTTGCTGAAGAAGACAAGCAAGCTGAGCTTGAGCAACTAGCAGCTCAGTACGATGAGCTTAAAGCTGAATACGATAAGAAGTTTGAAAACAAACGTCGTAAGATCACTCAAGGTGATGACTTAGCACCAGGCGTACTTAAGATTGTTAAAGTATACCTAGCTGTTAAACGTCGTATCCAACCGGGTGATAAGATGGCGGGTCGTCACGGTAACAAAGGTGTTATCTCGACTATCGTACCAGTAGAAGATATGCCATACGATGACAAAGGTCGTACGGTAGACATCGTTCTGAACCCGCTAGGTGTACCATCACGTATGAACATCGGTCAGATCCTAGAAACTCACATGGGTCTTGCTGCACGTGGTGTGGGTGAGCGCTTAGAAGAAATGATGAAAGAGCAGCGTGAACTGCACGAAATCCGTAGCTTCGTTAAGAAAGTTTACGAATTAGGTGATTGTCGTCAGAAAGTCGATATCGACTCATTCTCTGATGATGAAGTTCGTCGCTTAGCTGAAAACTTGAAAGGTGGTTTACCGATCGCAACTCCTGCCTTTGATGGTGCTCGTGAAAGCGAAATCAAAGACTTACTAGAGCTTGGTGGTTATCCAAGAAGCGGTCAAGTTACACTTTATGATGGCCGTACTGGCGATCAGTTTGAACGTCAAGTAACTGTTGGTTACATGTACATGCTGAAACTTAACCACTTGGTTGATGACAAGATGCACGCACGTTCAACTGGTTCTTACAGCCTTGTTACTCAGCAGCCGCTGGGTGGTAAAGCTCAGTTCGGTGGCCAGCGTTTCGGTGAGATGGAGGTGTGGGCACTAGAAGCTTACGGTGCTGCATATACTCTACAAGAAATGCTAACAGTGAAATCGGATGACGTGAACGGTCGTACTAAGATGTATAAGAACATCGTAGATGGTAACCATAAGATGGAACCAGGTATGCCAGAATCGTTCAACGTATTGTTGAAAGAAATCCGCTCACTGGGTATCAACATCGAGTTGGAAGAAAATTAAGCCATTTAGGTGCGGCGTAAGCCGCACCTGTTAGGCCGAATAGAATGTAGGGGCGATTGGTTCGCCCTCAAGATTAACCTCCGACAGGAGAGCTAAGGTGAAAGACTTACTTAAGTTTCTGAAGCAACAAAATAAGACCGAAGAATTCGATGCAATTCGCATTGGTCTTGCTTCGCCAGATATGGTTCGTTCATGGTCATACGGTGAAGTAAAGAAACCTGAGACAATCAACTACCGTACTTTCAAGCCTGAGCGCGACGGCTTATTCTGTGCCCGTATCTTCGGCCCAGTGAAAGATTATGAGTGTTTATGTGGTAAATATAAGCGCCTTAAGCACCGTGGTGTTATTTGTGAAAAGTGTGGCGTTGAAGTAACGCTTACTAAAGTGCGTCGTGACCGTATGGGTCACATTGAGCTTGCGAGCCCAGTTGCGCACATTTGGTTCTTAAAATCATTACCGTCACGTATCGGCTTAATGCTAGACATGACACTTCGTGACATCGAGCGCGTACTTTACTTCGAATCATTCGTTGTAACTGAGCCTGGTATGACAACGCTTGAGCGTGGTCAACTTTTAGGTGAAGAAGAGTACCTAGATGCACTAGAAGAGCACGGTGATGAGTTTGAAGCGAAGATGGGTGCGGAAGCAGTTTTAGACTTGCTTCGTGAACTTGATCTTGGCCAATTAATTGCTGAAATGCGTGAAGAGTTACCAACAATTAACTCTGAAACTAAGCGTAAGAAGATCACTAAACGTCTTAAATTAATGGAGTCTTTCCACCAATCAGGTAACAACCCTGAGTGGATGATCATGACAGTACTTCCAGTACTTCCACCTGATCTACGTCCATTAGTACCGCTAGACGGTGGTCGTTTTGCGACTTCTGATCTGAATGACCTATACCGTCGTGTTATTAACCGTAATAACCGTCTTAAGCGTCTATTAGATCTAGCAGCACCAGACATTATCGTACGCAACGAAAAACGTATGTTACAAGAAGCGGTAGATGCGCTACTTGATAACGGTCGTCGCGGTCGTGCGATCACAGGTTCTAACAAACGTCCTCTTAAATCGCTTGCTGATATGATCAAAGGTAAGCAAGGTCGTTTCCGTCAGAACTTACTTGGTAAACGTGTAGATTACTCAGGCCGTTCTGTAATCACAGTAGGTCCTACGCTTAAACTACACCAGTGTGGTCTTCCTAAGAAGATGGCACTTGAGCTATTCAAACCATTTATCTACGGCAAACTAGAGCGTCGCGGCATGGCTACGACTATCAAAGCTGCGAAGAAGATGGTTGAGCGTGAAGTAGCAGAAGTATGGGATGTATTAGACGAAGTAATTCGTGAACATCCAGTATTACTTAACCGTGCACCAACACTTCACCGTTTGGGTATCCAAGCGTTCGAGCCTGTGCTTATCGAAGGTAAAGCGATCCATTTACACCCATTAGTTTGTGCGGCGTACAACGCTGACTTCGATGGTGACCAAATGGCGGTACACGTACCGTTAACGCTTGAAGCACAGTTAGAAGCACGTGCTCTAATGATGTCTACTAACAACATCCTATCTCCAGCGAATGGTGAGCCAATCATCGTTCCTTCACAGGACGTTGTATTAGGTCTTTACTACATGACTCGTGATCGCATCAATGCGAAAGGCGAAGGTATTGTATTTAAAGATCCTAAAGAAGCTGAAAAAGCATACCGCAGCGGTAACGCTGAGTTACATGCACGCGTAAAAGTACGTATCAGCGAGACAATCAGCAATGAAGATGGTGAAACGGTTGAGCAAGTATCTATTGTTGAAACAACAGTAGGTCGTGCGATTCTTTCACTAATCCTACCTAAAGGCATGCCGTTTGAGTTAATCAACCAAGCCCTAGGTAAGAAACAAATTTCTGGCTTATTAAACGAGTGTTACCGTCGTCTAGGTCTTAAAGATACCGTTATCTTTGCTGACCAAGTAATGTACACCGGTTTCCACTACGCAATGAAGTCAGGTGTTTCAATCGGTATCGATGACCTAGTTATCCCACCGGTTAAAGCAGAGATCATTGAATCAGCGGAAGCTGAAGTAACTGAAATCAACCAACAATTCCAATCAGGTCTTGTAACGGCTGGTGAAAAGTACAACAAAGTTATCGATATCTGGTCACGTGTAAATGAAAACTTATCACGTGAGATGATGGCGAACTTATCAAAAGACACTGTAATCAACGCGAAAGGCGAAGAAGAAGAGCAATCTTCATTCAACTCAGTGTTTATGATGGCAGACTCAGGTGCACGTGGTAGCGCCGCTCAGATCCGTCAGTTAGCGGGTATGCGTGGTCTAATGGCACGTCCAGATGGTTCAATCATCGAGACACCAATCACGGCGAACTTCCGTGAAGGTCTAAACGTACTACAGTACTTCATCTCGACGCACGGTGCGCGTAAAGGTCTTGCCGATACAGCACTTAAAACAGCAAACTCGGGTTACTTAACGCGTCGTCTAGTAGACGTTGCACAAGACTTAGTAATCAATGAAGACGATTGTGGCACAGAAGATGGCTTAACAATGAAACCGCTTATCGAAGGTGGTGACGTTGTAGAAGCACTTCGTGAACGTGTTCTTGGTCGTGTTGTTGCTGAAGATGTATTAATCCCTGGTACAAACGAAGTACTTGTTGAGCGTAACATCATGCTTGACGAAAAACTGTGTGACCTTTTAGAAGAGCACTCAGTGGATGAAGTACGCGTTCGTTCAGTAATCACTTGTGATAATGACTTTGGTGTATGTGCTAAGTGTTACGGTCGTGACCTTGCGCGTGGCCACATCATCAACCCAGGTGAATCAGTAGGTGTTATCGCGGCACAATCAATCGGTGAGCCGGGTACACAGCTTACGATGCGTACCTTCCACATCGGTGGTGCGGCGTCTCGAGCGTCTGCTGAAAACAGTGTACAAGTTAAAACTAACGGTACATTGAAGTTACACAATGCGAAGTACGTATTAAACACAGACGGTAAGATTGTTATCACGTCTCGTTCAACAGAGATCACTATCATTGATAGCTTTGGTCGTGAGAAAGAGCGTTATAAAGTTCCTTACGGTGCGGTGTTAACTGTACAAGATAATGCAGAAGTTCAAGGTAACGATATCGTTGCAACTTGGGATCCGCATAGTCACCCAATCGTTCTTGAGCACAAGTCAAAAATCTCGTTCAGCGACATTGATGACTCAAATACCGAAGCACAAACAGACGAGTTAACTGGTTTAACACGTGTGGTTGTTAAAGACTTAGGTAAAGCGAATGCGAAAGAACCTAAACTAATCATCGAAAGCGATGAGCGTGGTCTGCAAGAAACACGTCTACCTTCATTCACAACGATTGAAGTAACAGACGGCGCAACTGCAAACCCAGGTGACGTACTTGCACGTATTCCGCAAGAAGGTTCGAAAACTCGTGATATCACGGGTGGTCTACCTCGCGTAGCTGACTTATTCGAAGCACGTAAGCCGAAAGATCCTGCAATCCTTGCAGAAATCACAGGTACTATCAGCTTCGGTAAAGAAACAAAAGGTAAGAAGCGTCTTGTAATCACTCCAGCTGAGGGTGACGCATACGAAGAGATGATCCCTAAATGGCGTCAACTTAACGTGTTCGAAGGTGAGCAAGTGTCTAAAGGTGAGGTTATCGCCGATGGTCCAGAATCACCACATGACATCTTACGCCTACGTGGTGTAACTCATGTAGCTAACTACATCGTTAACGAAGTGCAAGAGGTTTACCGCTTGCAAGGCGTTAAGATCAATGACAAGCACATTGAGACAATCATTCGTCAGATGCTACGTAAATGTATCATCCTTGACGGCGGTGACACTGAGTTCTTAGCCGGTGAACAAGTTGAAGTGGCACGCGTTAATATCGCGAACCGTGAACTTGAGAAACAAGGCAAGATCCCAGCGAAGTTTGAAATCCAATTAATGGGTATCACTAAAGCGTCACTTGCAACAGAATCTTTCATTTCTGCAGCATCGTTCCAGGAAACTACACGTGTCCTAACTGAAGCAGCTGTAAATGGTAAGAGCGATGAGCTTCGTGGTCTGAAAGAGAACGTAATCGTGGGTCGTCTGATCCCAGCTGGTACAGGCTTTGCGTATCACCAAGACCGTTTGAACCGTCGCAAGCAAGGTGAAATCGTTGAAGAGCAAACAGTAAGCGCTGAAGAGGCAACTCAAGCACTAACTGACGCACTTAACGCAGATATCTCTGGAAACCAATAATCTCAGCTTAATCAATAGATTAAGAAATCGTGAGGCAGTAATCTGCTGCCTTACGATGAGTTAAGGTTGACAGGTTAAACTTTGCTCATTAAAATTCCGCCACCCATTTGCCTGCACGTTTTGTAACGAGCATGTAAACAGGGCGGATTTTTTTATTTTTCAGTAGTAATTTTAATTTCAGGAGCTATTTAAATGGCAACTATTAACCAGCTAGTGCGTAAGCCACGTCGTAGCAAGGTTACTAAAAGTAACTCAGCTGCACTTAAAGCGTGTCCGCAAAAGCGTGGTGTATGTACTCGTGTATATACAACTACACCTAAGAAACCAAACTCTGCATTACGTAAAGTAGCGCGTGTTCGTTTAACGAACGGTTTCGAAGTAACATCTTACATTGGTGGTGAAGGCCACAACCTACAAGAGCACAGTGTAATCCTAATCCGTGGTGGTCGTGTTAAAGACTTACCAGGTGTGCGTTTCCACACTGTACGTGGTGCACTTGACTGTGCAGGCGTTAGCGACCGTCGTCAAGCTCGTTCTAAATACGGTGCTAAACGCCCTAAGGGCTAATGGTTCTCCGTTAGTAAGGCCAAGCACTAAATTTTTAAATTAATTGTTTTGGGTGTTGACTCTAAAAGAGCAAACCTGAAGATACCGGAGATACAAAATGCCTAGAAGACGCGTAATAGGTCAACGTAAAATTCTTCCAGATCCTAAGTTCGGATCGGAACTTCTTGCTAAATTCGTTAACGTAGTAATGTTAGACGGCAAGAAATCTACTGCTGAAAAAATCGTTTATGGTGCGTTAGACGTGGCTGCTGAGAAATCAGGCAAGTCGCACCTTGAAATCTTTGAAGCTGCACTTGAAAACGTTCGCCCACAGGTAGAGGTTAAATCTCGCCGTGTTGGTGGTTCAACGTACCAAGTACCAGTTGAAGTACGTCCAGTACGTCGCAACGCATTAGGTATGCGTTGGTTAGTTGACGCTGCACGTAAGCGTGGCGAAAAATCTATGGGCTTACGTTTAGCTCAAGAAATCGTTGACGCTGCTGACAACAAAGGCACTGCGGTTAAGAAACGTGAAGACGTTCACCGTATGGCTGAAGCGAATAAAGCATTCGCTCATTACCGTTGGTAATCTGCCCTTAACCTTTAAGAGGATCATATGGCACGTACAACTCCACTTGAGCGCTATCGCAATATCGGTATTTGCGCTCACGTAGATGCAGGTAAAACCACCACAACAGAACGTGTTCTGTTCTACACGGGTCTTTCTCATAAGATCGGTGAAGTTCATGATGGTGCTGCAACTATGGATTGGATGGAGCAGGAACAAGAGCGTGGTATCACAATCACTTCTGCTGCAACAACGTGTTTCTGGAAAGGGATGGACGCTCAATTTGACGACCACCGTATCAATATTATTGATACTCCAGGACACGTAGATTTCACTATCGAAGTAGAGCGTTCTTTACGCGTACTAGATGGTGCGGTAGTTGTTCTTTGTGCTTCATCTGGTGTACAGCCGCAAACTGAGACAGTTTGGCGTCAAGCGAACAAATACGAAGTTCCTCGCATGATCTTCGTAAACAAAATGGATCGCACTGGCGCTGACTTCTTAACTGTGGTTAGCCAGGTGAAATCTCGTCTTGGAGCAACTCCTGTTCCAATTCAGCTACCAATTGGTGCTGAAGACGACTTTAAAGGTGTTATTGACCTTATTAAGATGAAAGCCATTAACTGGAATGCTGAAGATCAAGGCATGACTTTCTCTTATGAGGCAATTCCGGCTGAGCTTCTGGAGCTTGCAGAAGAATGGCGTTCTCACATGGTTGAGAGCGCTGCTGAAGCATCAGAAGAGCTAATGGATAAATATCTAGAAGGTGAAGACCTGACTGAAGCTGAAATTAAAGCAGCTTTACGTCAGCGTACATTAGCAAACGAAATTGTTCCAATGACGTGTGGTAGTGCATTTAAAAATAAGGGTGTTCAAGCTGTGCTTGATGCTGTTATCGAATATATGCCTGCACCAACACAAGTGAAACAAATCCAAGGTATCGTTGAAGATGGTACTGAGGAAGAGCGTCCTGCTGATGACAACGCACCGTTTGCCGCGCTTGCTTTTAAGATTGCGACAGACCCGTTCGTTGGCACCTTGACCTTCTTCCGTGTTTACTCTGGTACTGTTAAACAGGGTGACGCGGTATACAACCCAGTTAAAAGTAAGCGTGAGCGACTTGGTCGTATCGTTCAGATGCATTCAAACTCACGTGAAGAGATCAAAGTAGTCTACGCAGGCGACATCGCAGCGGCTATTGGTCTTAAAGACGTAACAACAGGTGAGACACTGTGTGATCCGAACTCAATCATTACGCTTGAGCGTATGGAGTTCCCAGAGCCAGTTATCTCTGTTGCGGTTGAGCCTCGCACAATCGCTGACCAAGATAAGATGGGTATCGCGTTAGGTAAACTAGCGGCAGAAGATCCGTCTTTCAGAGTACAAACTGACGAAGAATCAGGCCAGACTATTATTTCTGGTATGGGTGAACTTCACCTTGATATCATTGTCGACCGTATGAAGCGTGAATTCAGTGTTGAATGTAACGTTGGTAAGCCGCAGGTAGCATACCGTGAAGCTATCCGTTCAGCTGTTGAAGTTGAAGGGAAGTTCGTACGTCAATCAGGTGGTCGTGGTCAATATGGTCACGTCTGGCTTAAACTTGAACCGATGGATATTTCGGAAAATGATGCGCCAATTTACGAGTTCGTTAACGAAGTTGTTGGTGGTGCGGTTCCGAAAGAATACATCCCTGCGGTAGATAAAGGCATCCAAGAGCAAATGGCTCAAGGTGTGCTGGCAGGCTACCCATTACTTGGCGTTAAAGCGACTCTATTTGATGGTTCATTCCATGATGTAGACTCGAATGAGATGGCATTTAAAATTGCAGGTTCAATGGCAATGAAGAAAGGTGCGCTTGAAGCAAACCCAGCTCTTCTTGAGCCAGTAATGAAGGTTGAAGTTATCACTCCTGAAGAAAACATGGGTGATGTAGTTGGTGACTTAAACCGTCGCCGCGGCATGATCGAAGGCATGGAAGAAGCATTCGGTGGTCTTAAGCAAATTAATGCGCAAGTACCACTTTCTGAAATGTTTGGTTATGCAACTGATCTGCGATCTGCAACACAAGGCCGTGCATCTTACTCTATGGAGTTTTTGAAGTATGCAGAAGCCGCTAAGAATGTTGCAGATGCAATAATTGCAGCTCGCGCTGTTATATGATTTAGCTTGTCTGGCCCAATAGTGGGTCAGGCGTTAATTTCTTTATAGGAATTTTTTAAGATGGCAAAAGAAAAGTTTGAA
>NZ_PNCP01000199.1:0-349 GCF_005886115.1 Pseudoalteromonas sp. S4492 | reverse complement strand
GAACTTGGGCCTATACTCAAATTCGTCGACTGATGAGAATTTTTACTAGCAGTTATGGCGCTGTTTTCGCTAATAGTGGATGACTCTATTTCTAACACCTTCCGGGCTGCTGACTCAGGGGTTGAGTTGTCAGTTAATGGCCTTTTTCGTGAATGAGCCGTATTTCCACCATTAGTTGAGACTTCGTCGGGAATTCTCAGACGCTTTCTGTCTTTTCTGCTCTGTGATCTATAAAGACTCCTGATAATGATTGTCTGATCCTGTTCCTCTTTTTCCAAATTCTTATAGTTTTCCAGTTCTTTTATCTCCGAGGGAAGCATATCTATCAATTCATCTTTTGTTAGACTCA
>NZ_PNCP01000198.1:0-331 GCF_005886115.1 Pseudoalteromonas sp. S4492 | reverse complement strand
CGAAACATTAAAATATTAAATACATTTTATTAGGATCAGAAAGACCCGTACTGTTCTAAAAGATGTACAACTTTATGCAATGAAAGCGCTATCGAATTTTGTTTATTTAACTCGTCATCATCTGAACAAAATCCGATAGCTTTTTCTAAGCTAACCAGTGTGCGACAAGGTATTAGGCTGCCCCTGGCAGCCGTTTTTTTGTCTGCAATATTATTTTTCTGCCTAAAGCCTCTTAGATAGAAGTCAAAAGCCTTCCTTTTCTCTCCATTGGCCTTTAACTCATTAAAAATGATTGATACCAGGAATTAACCGCCCGTATACAAAAGAGCAA
>NZ_PNCP01000197.1:0-313 GCF_005886115.1 Pseudoalteromonas sp. S4492 | reverse complement strand
CCCCCCCCCCCCCCCCCCCCCCCCCCCCCCCCCCCCCCCCCCCCCCCCCCCCCCCCCCCCCCCCCCCCATTTTTTTTTTTTAACCCCCCCCCCCCCCCCCCACCCCCCCCCCCCCCCCAACCCCCACCCCCCCCCCCCCCCCCCCCCCCCCCCCCCCCGCCCCCCCACACGCCCCACCACCCCCAACCACACCCCCCCCCCCCGCCCCCCCCTCCTCCCCCCCGCCCCCCCCGCCCCACCCCCCCCCCCCGCGCCGCCCCCGCCCCCCAGCCCCCGCCCCCAGCCCCCCCCTCCCCCCCTCCCCCCCCCCCCC
>NZ_PNCP01000196.1:0-1088 GCF_005886115.1 Pseudoalteromonas sp. S4492 | reverse complement strand
TGAATTCATGAGATCCGCAGAATAGGGTTTTGATTTTTGCAATTCATCAAAGAATGGTAAAAAGACTCAAAAGATCAGTGTAATTTTAAACAAATTTGGATGATTTCGGCTCTGGAGGCAAATGAAATCCTGCCAGCATAAGCAGCATGTCTTTATTCAACCGTGTAAAAGAGAAGATCAGCTAGCAGAGCTGTTTTTCGGGAAAAAGATTCATAAAAGCGGACAGTCCGGGACTATGGCGACCAAAACGTAAAATAAATTGACGACCTCGCTCCAATAGTCGCGCTGACTGGTAAACCAGTTCCTGCATAACTGTCTTGATTCTTCGACGCTGTGCTTTGTGACGAATCGGTGAGTCTGGACCAATCAGGCAAGTTTGACCCATGTAACGCAAAATATTGTACGTCAATGCGCCCAGGCACATTACAAGGTCATTAGTATCAAACTTTCCGGAAGGCAATCTCTCAAGATCCATATCAGTCTTGAACTCACTGTGAAATTGTTCACTGGTCGCATGGTCTTCATAAAGCAATATCACATTATCATCGCTGTATTCAGCTTCATCCAGTGTCGTCCACCAACCCTCCAGCTCGTAGTCTGGTGTTAAAAAATACTGACCCACCGAGTCAGTAGTACGCTTGATGATACGGATAATAAGTCTTTGTTTACCATAATCGGTTTCATGGGAGATCGAGAGTGTCGCACTGGTTTTTCCAGGACGACGTTCATTCCACTGCACGCCTTTTGCCTCAAAGGCTGGCAGCCAGGCTGTAACGGTATATTGCTTACGTGGATTGAGTTTGATGATGTGATCTACATTGCTGTGATTTGCTACCTCTCTTCGAGTATCTTCTGCGTCATGTCCGCTGTCGAGTCTCAGTAATACTGGCGCTTGAGTAACACGACGGAGTCTGTGTAATACAGTGTTTAGAAAGGGCACGAAATCGTTCTGGGAATGTTGTGAGCCAGGACGAAGTTCAGCGCCTATACACCAGCCCTCTTTTCCCACATAAGACATAATAGGAGCAAAGCCATGGAAATGTTTGTATGTCCATTGCGAACCTTCTTTTTGGGTTCTGCTGTTATCC
>NZ_PNCP01000195.1:0-240 GCF_005886115.1 Pseudoalteromonas sp. S4492 | reverse complement strand
GGCGCCAAGATTCTCGGCCCGTTCACCGTCGGTGCCGGCGCCAAGGTCGGCTCCAATGCCGTGGTCACGCGTGAAGTGCCTGCCGGCGCCACCGTCGTCGGTATTCCCGGCAAGATCGTCAAGCGCGCCGAGCCGGATGTGGCGGAGGAGCCGTCAGTCGACCCGGAAAGCCGCGAGGCCATGAAGGAGAAGTTCGGCTTCGATGCCTACGGCATGGGCCAGGACATGCCCGATCCGGTC
>NZ_PNCP01000194.1:0-381 GCF_005886115.1 Pseudoalteromonas sp. S4492 | reverse complement strand
CCCATACTTTTCTTTTGTCGTGACCCGGGTTTTCCAGATGGAAGAATAGCAGTGCGGCCAGAGCTGAACTTTTCAGTAAAACGTCTTCTGACGGGTAGAAGGCATTGTCTGTGAAGTGCTGATCAAGAAAGGCGGTTGTGGCCTGACCCTCAGCAAAAGCTGGTTCTTTTAGTATTTGGTTGAGGAAGTGCTGGTTATGTTTGACCCCCAGCAGTTTCATATCCTCCAGGGCACAAATCAGTTTGCGGCGAGCTGTTTCCCGGTCGCTGCCATGGGCGATTACTTTTGCCAACATGGGGTCATAAAAGGGCGATACCATCTGGCCAGTCTGTATACCATGGTCAACACGCACCTGACCCGGAGGTTGCCAGTTAAGGATCT
>NZ_PNCP01000193.1:0-432 GCF_005886115.1 Pseudoalteromonas sp. S4492 | reverse complement strand
ATTACTGGTCCGCTACCTGATATTACCTTCTGAAAAAGGGAGAGAAACTGCCTACCCCGGCCTGACGAAAGGCTCCCAGTGCAATGCTACTGACACTCTGACCAGAGCCCAGGCACAGCGCCCTGATAAGACCCACTTTTTGACCGAGCATTATTATCTGGATCAAAACCATCTGATCTTGAATGCCCAGCTGGCTCAATGGCCTCCTGAGTAGTTCAAGCGTTAAGGGGTATACAACCTAAATAGAACACGAGTTTTGTTTTGCTCATGAATGAAGCCACTCCCCGGAGCGAGCGGCGGGGAATTAGACCCGAAGAGATTAAATTTTTTTCTGCCCCAGATCATTCGGTTCTCGTGTAAAAAACCACACACCCAAACCAATAACCCCACTTAATAGAAAAGACGACGCAACCTTGAGCATCTGCTACCAAA
>NZ_PNCP01000192.1:0-203 GCF_005886115.1 Pseudoalteromonas sp. S4492 | reverse complement strand
GGGGGGAAGCAAACCCGCGCATTATCAATATTTCCTCAGCCAGCGCCTGGCACTACGACGAAATGGCTCATCTCTCCATTTATGCTGCTACCAAGGCAGCTGTGGAACGCTTTACCCGTGATCTCAGGCTGGAGTGTCAGGCAGATAGCATCGGTGTGACCTGCATTCGCCCGGGGGCTGCCTGGACCAGTTTCTCCGAGGGC
>NZ_PNCP01000191.1:0-355 GCF_005886115.1 Pseudoalteromonas sp. S4492 | reverse complement strand
ATCGTGGCCATCGATCAGGACAGCCTCGCCGGCTGCCTGGAGAGCTACTTCAGCCAGTCAGAGCAGCTGCCGACCCGCCTGTGGCTGATGGCCGATGGCAAGCGCACCGGCGGCGTGATGCTGCAGCAGCTGCCCAACGATGAGGCCAACAAGGACCCGGATGCCTGGGAGCGCGTCGTGCATCTGGCCGAGACCCTCAAGGCCGAGGAGCTGCTGACGCTGGACCAGCAGGAAGTGCTGCATCGTCTCTATCACGAAGAAACCGTGCGCATCTATGAGCCGAAGGCGCTGCGTTTCGGCTGCACCTGTTCACGCGAGCGTCTGGGCGCTGCCCTGCACAGCATCGCCGCCGACG
>NZ_PNCP01000190.1:0-237 GCF_005886115.1 Pseudoalteromonas sp. S4492 | reverse complement strand
TGGCGTTCTCTACACGCAGCAGGTTTATCTTGCCAAAGGCGTTTAACTCTGGAAACTCTCTGCGCACCACCACTTCATAATCGGTCTGGCGATGATCAGGCGCATAATCAAGCGTGACACTGTCATAACGGAGATTACTGCCGTTATATCCCTGAGGCAGAGTGAGTTCTGCCTGCCCTGACTGAACAGCCATGGGACGGGTCACAAATGCAGCCATTGTTGTTTGTTCATCCAGCT
>NZ_PNCP01000019.1:0-109705 GCF_005886115.1 Pseudoalteromonas sp. S4492 | reverse complement strand
CTATCAGCTATCAGCTATCAAAAACTTAAAAATCGAAAAATGAATGTAAAGCTACTTCAGTTCATTAACACAAATAACTAAACCACTATCTCGATCAGCTAAAAACTGACGGCTGAAGGCTGACAGCTCTACTACGCTAGATGCTCTTTTGCTAAATACTCTAGCGATTGCATTTCTTGTAGACGGCTAATACAACGCTTAAATTCAAAATTTAAGTTACCTTCGCTGTATAGCTCGGTTATTGGCTTTTCTGCAGAGATAATTAGCGTTACATGGCGCTCGTAGAATTCATCCACTAATGCGATAAAACGACGTGCCGCATCATCATTGGCTTGACCAAGTGCTTTTACATTCGACAAAATCACCGTGTTATAGAGTCGGCTTATTTCCATGTAATCAACTTGGCTGCGAGCTGTTTCGCACAATTCGCTAAAATCAAACATAGCAATACAGTCTGACACTTTACGGGTTTTGATCATACGCCCTTCAATTTCGATAGCCTTATCGAGCACACCTGGCTCTGGCGACAGCTTATCGAAATAATCAAATAAGTTATCATCAGCTTGCTTATCAAGCGGGCTATGGAAAATTTCTGCTTGCTCAAGGGTACGTAAGCGATAATCAACACCCGAATCCACATTAACAATCTCAGTGTTGGCTTTTACCAATTCAATCGCAGGTAAAAAGCGCGCCCGTTGTAAACCGTTTCGATACAGCTCATCAGGCACAATGTTTGATGTCGCAACCAGCACGATACCGCGCTCAAATAAGGCTTCCATCAAACCACCTAGCAGCATTGCATCTGTGATATCTTGCACAAAAAATTCATCAAAACAGATAATGTCTGTTTCAGATTTAAAGATATCTGCAACCACATTTAATGGGTTACTAGTATTTTTTAACTTTTTAAGCTCATCGTGCACGCGATGCATAAAACGGTGAAAGTGCACACGCATTTTACGGTCAGTGGGTAAAGCTTCGTAGAAAGTATCAACTAAATAGGTCTTACCTCTGCCTACTCCGCCCCAAAAATACAGCCCTTTTATACTCGGCGTGCTATCTTTAGAGAATAGTTTGGCAAACCATCCCTTCGCGGCGGGTTTGTCTGCCGTTAGGTCATCATAGAGTCTTTGCAAATGGCGCACTGCATTTTCTTGCGCTGCATCATGTACGAAGTCTTCACGTTGTAAATCTTGTTGGTATTTCTGCCAAGGAGTCATAGGTCGTTACAATAAAACACAGTTAAATTTGCACAGTATATTAACACGCATCGTATCTCAGGGTATATTAACCCGCAGTATGATTTCACAATCAAATTAAGCATATTTTAATAATGATTGGACTATAAAGTATTTGTTTTTGTTATTTTTCCCAAAGGGGTAGGTTTATGGGCACAATTACCTGGGTAGGTATTCTAATTATCGTTGCAATTTCAGCATTCTTCATTGGTGCTTTTGTAACCAAAAAACAATTTAAGCAAGACGAACTAGAACAACAAGTCGAGCAAGCAAACAATGCACTTGAGCAATACCGCCAAGATGTAGCTGATCACCTAGCAAGCACAGGTAAACTAGTATCTAAAATGAAAGATAACTACGACCAGCTGCTAAACCATGTAGAAGAAACAAACAAACTATTACTTGCTGATAAAAAACAGCACCCAAATGAGCCGTTCTTTTCTAAAGAAACGACTGAGCAACTACAAAACTCACTGCAAGACCGCAGAGGCGATCGTTCAAGCGCAGAAGCTCAACCTGCTGACTATGTTGTCGGTGAAACAGGCTTATTTACCGGTTCACAGAAAGTTTCAGAACATTCTAAAGCCTCTTGATGAACTTTTTTTTGACCCCATAGTCTTTAGATATAACAGCTTTATATCTAAACCAAGAAAAGGGCTGCTTATGCAGCCCTTTTTAGTTTTTGCTTTATCTCTGAAGTGGAGTAAACCCAGACTATGAAAATGAAATTATCTGTTATCAGTGCTGCTATTTTATCTTCAAGCTTATTATTAAGCCCTGCAATTTCAATGGCAAAACTTCCTGTTGCTGTTAATGGTCAACAATTGCCAACCCTCGCGCCTATGCTTGAGCAAATCACACCAGGTGTGGTGAGTATTCAAGTATCAGGTTCAAAAGAAGTCCGCCGCCGTGCGACACCATTTGATGATTTTTTTGGTGTTCCTCGTGGGGGCAGTCAAAAGCGTGAATTTAGTGGCCTAGGCTCAGGTGTGATCATTGATGCTAAAGAAGGTTACGTGGTAACTAATAACCATGTTATCGAAGATGCCGAAAAAATGGTGGTAACCTTAGAGGATGGCCGAGAATACGAAGCGACCAAAATTGGTAGCGATAAAGAATCAGACATTGCTTTACTACAAATTGACGCTGAAGATTTAACGGCCCTTAAAATTGCCGATTCAGATCAATTACGTGTAGGTGATTTTGCTGTGGCCATTGGTAACCCATTTGGTTTAAGTCACACAGTTACATCAGGTATCGTTAGTGCGCTTGGCCGCAGCGGTTTAAATATAGAAGGTTATGAAGACTTTATTCAAACCGATGCCGCTATCAACCAAGGTAACTCAGGCGGTGCGTTAGTAAATCTAAATGGTGAGCTTATCGGTATTAACACTGCTATTTTAGGCGCATCTGGCGGTAACGTGGGGATCGGCTTCGCTATTCCTTCTACCATGATGAAAAACCTAGTTGACCAAATTATCGAACACGGCGAGGTGCGTCGTGGCTCGTTAGGTATTTCGGGTCGCCCACTTGACGCTGGCCTTGCTAAAGCACAGCAGCTTGACGTAAAACAAGGCGCTTACGTTATGCAAGTAATGGATGATACTGCAGCAAGCAAAGCGGGTATCAAAGCCGGTGATGTAATTATTAGCGTCGATGGCACTGAAATTAGTGGCTTCCATGAACTGCGCAGCAAAATTGCCACCCTTGGTGAAGGCAAAAAAGTGAAACTTGGCCTTTATCGAGATGGTAAAGTGAAAACCGTTAGTGTCACGCTAGATGGTGCATCAGCAACCACTGCTGCTGGCGAAGAGACACACCCAGCATTCCAAGGTGCAACCCTTGAAAATACACAAAAGAGTGATGGTAAAGGTGTTGAAGTAACCGGTGTTGAAGCACGCTCTCCTGCTGCTCGTGTTGGCCTTGAAGAAGGTGACGTGATCATGCAAGTGAACCGTCAACGTGTTGAAACAATTCGCGACATGAACAAGATCATCGAAAATACCAAAGGTAACATAGTACTAGGTGTTAAACGTGGTAGAGAGCTTGTTTTCGTACTTATTCAGTAAACCTAGTTGATAAATCATGAAAAAATAACAGCGGTGCTTGCCGCTGTTATTTTTTTTGTGCCATCATTAAGGGATTGCTCATTGATAATAAGAATACCGTGCTAAAACTTTTTAAATTTATTCTTCCCCCGCTTTTCACTGGTTTAGGCATTGCCTTTTTAGTGGTGTTATTTAACCCAAGTCTTCGTAGCACGCTATTACCGAGTATGAATCTACCCGCAGCGATGTCTTCTGAGCATATGAGCTTTGCTGATGCGGTACAAAAAGCAGCGCCGTCAGTCGTTACTATTTTTTCAGAAAGCATTTCGAATCAACCTCGCTATAAACGTCAAAATACCGTTCAAGCCCTTGGTTCGGGCGTTATCATGACTCAAGACGGTTATATTCTGACTAACTACCATGTGATCAAAAATGCCGATCTCATTATTGTCACGCTGGCTGATGGTCGTCGTTTTTATGATGTACAAGTGATTGGCTTTGATACCCAAACAGATTTAGCACTTTTAAAAATCAGCGCAGAACATTTACCTAAAATTCCTGTTAACGATAGCTTCAAGCCCCGTGTTGGCGATGTTGTATTAGCGATTGGTAACCCACTTAATTTAGGTCAAACCATCACTCAAGGTATTATCAGTGCAACAGGGAAGCAAAACTTAATCGACAGCCCTTACAGTAGCCTTTTACAAATGGATGCTGCGATTAACGTAGGTAACTCAGGGGGGGCGCTTGTCAATTCACGAGGTGACTTAGTAGGTATCACTTCGGCACAATTTAAAACCCATGAGAACCTTGATATTCAAGGTATCTTCTTTGCAGTGCCTTACTCGATTGCCAAAGATGTGATGGATAAACTAATAAAGCATGGCCGTGTAGTCCGTGGCTATTTAGGCTTTAGTGGCACAGGCATTGATAGCACAGGTAAAGATGTTAGCGATAACTTTACGCCTGTCGCAGGTATGCGTATCTCGCAGCTTGATCCATTTGGCCCAGCTTGGAAAGCCGGTATTAGAGAAACCGACATTGTGATTAAAATTGGCGGTATTGCTGTTGCAAACCCACAACAAGTACTCGAAAAATTAGCGAATACTGAACCAGGTAAAGAACTCGAATTTGAGATTTACCGCGATGGCAAAATCTTAAAAGTAATGGTGACTGTTGCAGAACTCGAAGACGAGCAGTAGTTACTTAGGTAATACAGATACAAAAAAGGCCTAACAAATGTTAGGCCTTTTTTATAAGTCTTAGCGATTAGCTTGAACGGCGCTTGATATTAGCACCTAGCGCACTCAGCTTATCTTCAATACGTTGATAACCACGGTCTACGTGATAGATGCGGTCAACAATAGTCTCACCTTGAGCAACTATGCCAGTAAGAATTAGACTTGCAGACGCACGTAGATCTGTTGCCATTACTTGTGCGCCCGATAAGCGTTCTGTATCACCACAAATTGCCGTATTCCCTTCTAAGCGAATGTTAGCACCCATACGCTGTAATTCAGGCACGTGCATAAAACGGTTTTCGAAAATCGTTTCTGTGATGGTTGCACTGCCCTTCGCTACCACATTCAAAGCTGTAAATTGCGCTTGCATATCGGTAGGGAAACCTGGGTGTGGCATCGTTTTGATATTCACTGCCTTTAACTCACGGCCTCGCATATCAAGGTAAATGCTGTTATCTGTGACTTCAACCAAGGCATTGGTAGCGCGTAGCTTTTCAATCACAGGGTCAAGACTATGGTGGTCTGTATTTTTACAAAGCACTTCACCGCCTGCCATTGCCGCAGCAACCAAGAAAGTACCTGTCTCAATGCGATCTGGAAGAATGCTGTACTCACAACCCGATAGTGACTCAACCCCTTCGATTTCGATACGGCTAGTGCCAGCACCGTTGATCTTCGCACCCATCGCAATTAAGCAATTAGCAAGATCCGTAATTTCAGGTTCGCGAGCTGCATTTTCAAGAACCGTTTTACCGTCAGCTAGCGTTGCAGCCATAAGTAGATTTTCTGTTGCGCCAACACTGACCATCTCCATAAAGATTTCAGCGCCTTTTAAGCGACCATCAACCTTGGCATTGATATAACCATTTTCAACTTTGATGATAGCGCCCATGCGCTCAAGACCTTGAATATGGATATCAACCGGACGAGCACCAATCGCACAACCACCAGGCAGTGATACTTGTGCTTCACCAAAACGAGCAACCAAAGGACCTAAAGCAAGCACAGAGGCACGCATTTGCTTTACTAGCTCGTAAGGAGCAAGTGTTTTATCTACCGTCGCTCCATCAATAACGAGCTTGTCTTGCTGCCACTCGACATTCGCGCCCAGCGTTTTTAACAAGGCTTCGGTGGTACCGATATCACGCAAGCGAGGAACATTACTAAAAGTGCTTTTACCTTGCCCTAAAAGCGCAGCAAAAAGAATTGGAAGAGCGGCGTTTTTAGCGCCAGAAATAGTGACTTCACCTGCCAGCGAGGTGCCACCTTGAATAACAAATTGATCCATGAGGAGGCCCTGCGACTATTGAGGTAAAATGAATTTTTGTTCGCGTTTCCATTCAGTCGGTGTGAACGCTTTAATAGATACTGCGTGAATAGTACCGTCTGAGATTGTTGACATTAACGGACCATAAACCAACTGTTGCTTCTTCACGCGAGATAAACCATCAAAACACTCACCAACAGCAATCACTTCGTAGTGGCTACCATTTGCTTTAACAATCACTTCATCTAGTTTTAATTCGTCGCGCAATAACGTTTCGACTTGGCTTGTTTCCATAAATCTCACTCAAATAGGTTTGTGACCTGACCCAACTGCATTAAATTTTGCAATTGTTCAGGGCTATTTTGCAGTTCAAGGTGAATACCTTGCTGCTTTAATTCTGCGAAAGAGTGAATTAACCAAGCTAAGCCCGCTGTGTCAACCCTAGATAGCCCAGAAAGGTCAAAATACCATGTTTTATGTTTAGAATCTGGCTTGACGTTCAGAAGGCGTTCACGGCCAATTGAATTTCGAGTCAGTTCACCACTAACCCGAAACTGGTTATCTTCAAGTTGAGTAATGTCGATTTTACTCATCGCCACCATCGCCTCTAAATTGCACCGGAAGTTGACTCTTTTGCTCTAGTAAGTCACTTACATAATCTAGACCATGCTGACGTAAAATGCCCTGCAATTCACTTTGTTTAGCGTCAAGTAAGCTAATACCTTCTGCAATCATATCGTACGCACCCCAGTCACCACTGCGGTCTTCTCGTACTTTAAAGTCGATTCTAATATCAGGTTTACCTGCTTCAACTATCTTCGTTTTAACCACCACCACATCTTGACCTTTGAAAGGCTGCGCTGGAGCGAACTCAACGCTTTGGTTAGTGTATTGAGTAAATACACCTGCGTAAGTAGCAATTAAATACTTTTGGAAAACGTCAATGAAACGCTGAAGCTCTTTAATCGCTTTCGCTTTTTCGTCTTTGTCTTCGATTGCACGCACCTTTGATACATGATTACCAAGTACGCGCAGTGCTGCATATTTGTAATCAATGTACGGCATCAACTCTTCTTCTACGATAACACGTAAATGTTCTTTATCTTTTGCGATAAGAGGTTGGTCTTTAGTAATGCGCGCAAAGGTGTTATCAGACACTGTACGGACCATTTTGTACGGGTCTTTTAAGTCAACCTTAGGTTCTGCGGCATGTGCGTTTAGGCTAAACAGCACAGCAATACACAATATAAATTTCTTAAACATAATTATTCACCTCCCTGGTTGAATAAGAACTGACCGATTAACTCTTCAAGAACAAGTGCTGATTTGGTATCTGTGATGTAGTCACCATCTGCAAGTGCTTTACTCTCAACACCAAATAAATCATCAAGTCCCGCATCATCGGCACTGGCTGTAACATCTTCACCCATACAACGTTTTTCTGCAGAGTCTGGAGCGATTACTGGGTTAATACCTAAATACTGCTCACCTAAAATACCTGATGTTAAAATTGAGATTGATGTGGTGTCTGAAAATTTACACAGGTAGTTTGCATCTATCGCCATATTGACCACTGGCACAAACTCTTTCGGGTGAATAAAAATAGATTCAACTCGACCAACAACCACACCACCTACTTTAATCGGCGCTCGCGCTTTTAAAGAGCCAATGTTTTCAAACTTTGCGTTTAGCTGGTAGGTTTCGCCGCTACCACTGATGCCGGCATTCGCAACTTTAAATGCTAATAATGCAAATGCAGCAATACCAAGTGCTACAAAAAAGCCAACTAAAATTTCTAATTTCCGTGAATTCATCTTTATACCCTAATTAGCTGGTAAACATTACCGCTGTTAAAATAAAGTCAAAACCTAATACTGCCAATGACGAGTGCACAACGGTCTCTGTTGTCGCTTTACTGATCCCTTCTGAAGTTGGAACACAGTCGTAGCCTTTGTAAAGTGCAATCCACGTCACGATCATGGCAAATACAAAACTCTTAATCATGCCGTTCACAATATCTTGTTGAAACGACACTTGCGCTTGCATGATTGACCAGAAGCTTCCTGAATCAACACCAAGCCAATCAACCCCCACTAAATGAGCGCCGATAATAGCAACCGCAGAAAATATTAATGCAAGTAATGGCATACTGATAAAACCAGCCCAAAAACGCGGTGCAATAATGCGTTTAAGTGGATCAATCGCCATCATTTCTAAACTTGATAATTGCTCGGTTGCTTTCATTAAGCCGATTTCAGCGGTAAGCGCACTGCCTGCGCGGCCTGCAAACAGTAATGCGGTTACTACAGGGCCTAACTCACGTAACAAGCTCAATGCCACTAAGGGACCTAAGCTGTCTTCTGCACCATAACCGACCAGCACGGTATAACCTTGCAAGGCAAGCACCATCCCTATAAACAAGCCTGATACCATGATGATTAAAAGAGATTGTGAGCCCACCATATATAATTGGCGAATTAGTAAAGGTGTGCCTTTTTTGAAGTTTGGCATATTCACTAATGCACCAAACAACATTTGAGTAGACCGACCAAGCGCTGCAAAGCGCCCTAGTGTCTTGTGACCTAACTTCTGAAATAGATCAAGCATTGTGCACTCCTAGTAATTCATCATCGTACGCAGGAGCTGGGAAATGGAATGGTACAGGACCATCCGATAAACCATTTAAGAATTGTTGAACAAGTTCAGATTCATGGTTTTGCATTTGCTCTGGTGAACCTTCGCCAATCACCCCTTGATCAGCAATGATGATAACGTGATCAGCAATGCTCATCACCTCAGTAACATCATGGGTCACGATAAGTGATGATAAACCTAACACTTCATTCAGTGATTTAATCAGCTTAACCAGCACACCCATTGAGATAGGATCTTGGCCCGCAAAAGGTTCATCATACATGATAAGTTCTGGATCGAGGGCAATTGAACGTGCCAATGCTGCACGGCGAGCCATACCACCTGAAAGCTCAGATGGCATCAAATCTTGTGCGCCACGTAAACCGACGGCCTGTAATTTCATTAAAACGACAAGACGAATTAAATCTTCGCTAAGTTGAGTATGTTCGCGCAAAGGAAAAGCGATATTGTCAAACACTGACATATCGGTAAATAACGCGCCACTTTGAAACAGCATACTCATTTTCGTGCGGGCAGCATAAAGTTCCTTGCGAGTCATGCCAGGAATGCTGTTGCCTTCAAATAAAATGTCACCAGAATCAGGCTTAAGCTGACCGCCAATTAAGCGTAACATGGTGGTTTTACCAATGCCGCTCGGTCCCATGATAGCGGTAATCTTGCCTTTCGGAATGTTAAAACTCATATTTTTATATATGATTCTATCGCCCCGTGAAAAGGTTACATCCTTGATTTCTACTATTGATTGCGACAAGTCGCTCTCCATAACGTTTTTCACTAGTTTTGCCATTTTAAGGGTTTTTTAGTCAAGATGGAAAAAACAAATCGTAAAATTTTGTAATATTTCCTTTCAATAAATTCTAAAGCTAGCTGCAAAGAACTTAACCACCGCTGAAATTTAGTTTCCTCACGACACTGGCTTTATGCTCGCCAGCTCATTCTTTTACTTATACTTTCATGCTCGCTTTTGTTACTATTTGCAGTCATCTGTATAAGTAATGTTGGCGTATCACAATGGTGACTTCTTTTGTCATTTTAATTATTGGTTTTGCAGCGCTCGTTTGGAGTGCTGATCGGTTTGTATATGGGGCGGCTGCACTCGCAAAAAATATGGGGATCCCCACCCTAATCATTGGTTTAACCGTTGTTGCTATGGGTTCATCAGCCCCTGAAATGATGGTGTCTGCATCTGCGGCACTTGCCAATAAAACAGATACCGCTGTTGGTAATGCGGTTGGTTCTAACATTACTAATATCTTACTTGTGCTTGGCGTCACAGCCTTACTGCGTCCCCTTTCCGTGTCATCAATGACATTAAAACGCGAAATGCCATTAGTGCTGTTAATCTCAGTAGCCGCTTGGTATGTATTCTCAGACAACTACTTCTCATTCGCTGAGGGCGTCGCTTTAATGCTTGCGTTTGTGGTGTTTATAGCAGGCCTAGTTATTATCTCTCTGCGTGCCAAAAATCAAGATGACCCCTTTGTTAGCGAAGCATGTGAAGATGTGCCAGACAACGTGAGTACTAAATCTGCCGTGTTTTGGTTAGTCATCGGGATGATTTTATTGCCAATCAGTTCACATTTTTTAGTTGAATCAGCCGTTGATATCGCAAAATACTTTGGCTTATCAGACCTAGTCATTGGTTTAACCATTATTGCTATTGGTACCAGCTTACCAGAGCTGGCAGCCTGTATTGCAGGGGTATTAAAGAACGAAGACGATTTAGCGCTTGGCAACATCGTTGGCTCAAACATATTTAACTTACTCGCCGTATTACCTCTTGCGGGTATTATCAACCCATCAATTATTGACCCTTCTGCGGCAAACCGCGATGCACTTATCATGATTGCAGCAACGGTTGTATTGATTGCCATGTCATTGAACTTTAAAGGTGCTCGTCGTATCAATAGAGTAGAAGGTGGCTTATTGTTAGTCGCATTTATTGCATATCAGGGCTATATTTTTAGCCAAATAGGATAATCAATGACACAACAAAGCTTTATCGCGCAAGGCAAGCGCGTACTTGAAATTGAAGCACAAGCCTTACAAGAAATTGAGCAATACATTAACCAAGATTTCGATAACGCTTGCCAGCTAATGTACCAATGCACTGGTCGTACTATCGTTATAGGTATGGGTAAATCTGGCCATGTTGGTAATAAAATTGCTGCGACCCTTGCTAGCACCGGCACACCGGCGTTTTTTGTTCACCCAGGTGAAGCAAGCCACGGTGATTTAGGTATGATCACTCGCGATGATGTGGTGATGTGTATTTCAAACTCAGGTGAGACCAGCGAAGTACTTAGCATTATTCCTGTTATTAAGCGCATTGGCGCAAAGATGATTTCATTAACAGGCAACCCTGATTCAACTATGGCCAAACTGTCTGATGTACATGTATGCATCAAAGTTAGCCAAGAAGCGTGTCCATTAGGTCTAGCACCAACCGCAAGTACTACAGCAACGTTAGTAATGGGTGATGCAATGGCGGTTGCGCTACTTGAAACCCGTGGTTTCACTGCCGACGATTTTGCGCTTTCACACCCTGGTGGTAGCTTAGGTAAGCGTTTATTACTGACATTGAATGATGTCATGCACGCGGGCGATGCCACGCCGATTGTTAGCGAAACACAAAGCATTAAAGATGCACTCATTGAAATGTCTGCCAAAGGCCTTGGTATGACAGCGGTGATTGGTGCGGATGAAAAGTTAGCCGGATTATTCACTGATGGTGACTTACGCCGAATTTTAGAGCAACGTATTGATATTCATAGTACGGCAATTAGCCAAGTAATGACTCGTTCATGCACAACTGCGCGCCCAGATATGCTTGCAGCAGAGGCTTTAAACATTATGGAACGTAAGCGTATCAATGGTTTAATTGTGGTGGATCAAAGCAATACGCCAATTGGTGCCCTTAATATGCAAGACTTATTAAAAGCAGGAGTTCTTTAAGCAATGACATTCGCTGAGCTATACCAGCCACTTAGCCCTGATGTAAGTCAGCGCGCACAAAAAGTAAAATTGCTAATCTGCGATATAGATGGTGTGTTTTCTGATGGTCGCATTTATTTAGGCAATGATGGCGAAGAACTGAAAGCGTTCAATACAAAAGATGGCTTTGGCATCAAAGCGCTTATTAATAGTGGTTTTGACGTCGCGGTGATTACTGGCCGCCATTCACAAATAGTTCAGCAGCGAATGACTAGCCTAACAGTTCAGCACATTTATCAGGGACAAGAAGATAAGCTGATTGCTTATCAAGAGTTAAAAGATAAACTGGCGCTGACAGATGAACAAATTGCCTATATTGGTGATGATGGTCCAGACTTACCAGTAATGGAAAAAGTGGGGTTTGCTGTTGCTGTAAACGATGCACACCCGCTTATTAAAAAGCTGGCTCATTACACCACGTTATTACCGGGTGGCTTTGGAGCCGTGCGTGAATTAACTGATTTACTGATGTTAGAAAACGGCAAGCCGTTAACTAGCGATGGAACCAGCGCATGAATATAGCCCGTATTTTACTGAGTATTGTTTTTGTTTGTTGCATGGTGTGGTTATGGTACCCGTACTTTAATCAATCAACAGACGCAATAAGTAGTGAAGACGAGATCATAGCATCGCCTGATTATACAGCCGTTGCCTTAAAGCAAACTGCGTATGACGAACAAGGCAAAATTAGTCATAAGGTGGCGGCCGCCAAAATGGAGTTGTATCAACAATTAGGGTTTACCTTTTTTGAACAACCAATTTTTACGATTTATGGCGACCAGCAGGTATGGCAAGTAAAAGCCAAAGAAGCCACTTTATACGAAAACGATCAGCTGATTTTTGAAGGGGATGTGGTTGCTAAAAACTTAACCCACAACGGCATGATCGAAGATATTAAAGCTGAAAACATTAATGTCGACATTGATAAAATGACCATGTTTTCTAAGCAACCTGTGACGCTAACAGGACCGAATTTAAAGATTACCGGGAAAGGCTTAAAAGCCGATCTAAAAACCGAAATTGTTGAGTTAACTAACCATACACGAACCATATACTATGACCAATAAACTTAAGAAACTACTCCTGATCCCAAGCTTATTGATCGCGTTTTCAGGCGCGGCTGCTGAGCAAACTGGCGCACAAATTAGCATTAGCTCAGACCGCCAAGTTGGTAAACTAAAAGATGGCGTTGGCATATTCGAAGGTAACGTAGAGATCGTGCATGGTAATCGTCGTATTACAGCTGAGCGTCTTGAAGCACACGGTGGAGACACCGAAGGCACTGTCGAATTAATTATCGCGACAGGTAATCCTGCTTATTTCGAAGAAAAGCAAGCTGATGGCACCGTAATGAGCGCCAGTGCACAAGAAGTACGTTACGATGTTGCGAAACGCTTCTTAACACTCAATGGCGAAGCTGAAGTCACTCAATCGGGTCAAAAAGTAACGGCCAAAAGCATTACCTACGATATGGCTCAACAGCTGATCAGCGCAGAAAAAGACGAAAACTCAACAGATCGCGTACACACGATCCTCGTTCCAGTTGAAAACAAAAAAGATAACAAAGGCCAACCATGAGCACATTAAAAGCAGAGCTTTTAGCTAAGAGCTACAAAGGCCGCCAAGTGGTTAAAAATGTAGGCCTTGAAGTTGAAGCTGGCAGCATTGTTGGTTTACTTGGTCCAAATGGCGCAGGTAAAACGACAACCTTCTATATGATTGTAGGCTTAGTACCTAGCGACAAAGGTAAAATCAGCATTGATGATAACGACATTACGCTTTTACCAATGCATAGCCGCGCACGTTTAGGTATTGGTTATCTGCCGCAAGAGTCGTCAATTTTTAGAAAGTTGACGGTTTATCAAAACTTGATGGCAATTTTAGAAACCCGTAAAGATCTAAATAAAACCACCCGCGAAGAAACGCTAAACAGCTTACTCGACGAATTTAGCATTCAACATATCCGTGACAGCCAAGGTATGGCGCTGTCAGGTGGCGAACGTCGCCGCGTTGAAATTGCTCGCGCATTAGCCGCAAATCCTAAATTTATCCTTTTAGATGAGCCTTTTGCTGGTGTTGATCCAATTTCAGTGTTAGATATAAAGAAAATTATTGAGCACCTAAAAAACCGCGGTATTGGGGTACTCATTACTGACCATAATGTTAGAGAAACCCTTGATGTTTGTGAAAAAGCCTACATTGTTTCTCATGGGGAGCTAATTGCATCAGGCACACCTGAGCACGTATTAGCTGACCAAACTGTACGTGATGTATATCTAGGCGAGCAATTCAGGCTGTAACCATTACGCCACCGACTAGAGCATCTGCTAGACTTATAACAATGACAATAAATCGATAATTTTTTAACTGTCACAGCACAGTCATCGATAACTTAAAAAGGATTGTTAGGGATACATGAGGCAATCATTACAGCTGCGCATGGGCCAGCAACTTACAATGACTCCACAACTGCAACAAGCGATTCGTTTGTTGCAGCTCAGTACATTGGATCTCCAGCAAGAAATTCAAGAAGCGCTTGATAGTAATCCCCTACTTGAAGTGGAAGAGGCTGATTACAACGAAGAAAGTATCGGTAAGAATGAGCAAAAAGCTGAATCTGACGATATGCAACTAAGCGCGTCTGCAGAAGAAGCACCTAGCGAATACGAGCAAGAAAGCAGTGACGCCCTCAATAAAGACACCGTAAGTGATGACTTAGCAATGGACGTCACGTGGGACGAGTACATGAGTGCTGCCCCATCAACATCATCAGGACCTATGCCTGAAGATGAGTCTATTTACCAAGGCGCATCAACTGAAACCCTACAAGAATACCTAATGTGGCAATTACAGCTCACGCCATTTAGCCCAACTGACGAAGCGATTGCCGTAGCCATAGTAGAAGCCATAGACGACTCAGGTATTTTAACGATCAGCTGTGAAGATATTGTCGAAAGCTTTAATCAAAATAACGATGAAGAAGAAATCGAACTTGATGAAGTTGAAGCGGTCTTAAAAAGAATACAATTATTCGATCCTGTTGGTATTGGCGCGCGCAGTTTACAAGAATGCCTGTGTATTCAGCTTCGTCAATTTGACGCTAGCACACCATATTTAGCTGAAACTAAAATGGTTTTATCTGAGCATATCGAATTATTAGCGAGTCGCGACTATCGCACTTTGATGAAAAAGACTAAGCTTAAAGAAAATGAGCTTAAAGAAGTGATGACGCTTATTCACAGCTTAAATCCTAAGCCTGCGGATAGCATAGTACGCGAAGAGTCTGAGTACGTTATACCTGATGTATCAGTGAAAAAAGTAAAAGGTCGCTGGGTGGTTGAGTTAAACCCAGATTGTATGCCAAAGATTAGAGTAAACAGCCAATATGCGGCTATGTCTCGCTCAGTAAAATCGAGTAGCGACAGCCAATTTATTCGCTCTCACTTACAAGAAGCAAAGTGGTTTATTAAGAGCTTAGAAAGCCGTAACGATACGTTATTAAAAGTAACCAACTGTATCGTTCAACAACAACAAGCTTTCTTTGAGCACGGCCCTGAAGCGATGAAGCCGATGGTGCTAAATGATGTTGCTGAAATGGTCGAAATGCATGAATCGACAATTTCACGTGTAACAACGCAAAAATATATGCATACCCCGAGGGGTATTTTTGAGTTGAAATATTTCTTCTCAAGCCATGTCAGCACCGAAAATGGTGGTGAGTGTTCTTCTACGGCAATACGCGCTTTAATCAAGAAGTTAGTGGCCGCAGAAAACTCAGCTAAACCATTGAGTGATAGTAAAATTGCAGATATATTGGCTGAGCAAGGAATTAAAGTAGCTAGACGTACAATTGCAAAATATCGTGAGTCTCTAGCAATACCTCCGTCTAATCAGCGCAAGAGTTTGATTTAGACGTTTTACATAGAAGGAAAAATGCTTATGCAACTAAATTTAACTGGTCGTCATGTAGAAATCACTGATTCATTAAGAGACTATGTAAACACCAAGTTTGCGAAACTAGAAAGGCATTTTGACCATATAAATAATGTTCATGTCATTCTAGATGTAGAAAAATTAAGCCAAAAAGCAGAAGCAACTTTACATGTAAACGGAGGCGAATTGTTCGCTTCTACAGAACATCAAGATATGTACGCAGCCATTGACTCACTGATCGATAAGCTTGATCGCCAAGTCATTAAACACAAAGAGAAATTAGCTCGACATTAAATTATGAAACTAAGTTCACTTACTAACCAGGACTGCAGCAAAGCTGCGGTCCTTTTTAATAGCAAAAAAAGAATTCTTGAATATATCAGCGAACTGGCCCACCAGCAGCTTCCTCATTTATCGCAACAAGATATCCTAGATGCTTTGCTCAACCGAGAAAAACTAGGCAGCACCGGCATCGGTCGCGGTATTGCTATTCCCCATGGTCGAATGAGCGGTGCCGATGAACCCCATGCGTTTATCATAGTGAGTGAATCACCCATCAATTTTGATGCTATTGATAACCGCCCGGTTGATATATTTGTGGCACTCATCGTACCAGATGGTGACTGTCAGCTTCACCTAAAGACCTTATCAACAATTGCTGATAGACTTAAAGATAAAGAATTTTGTAAACAGTTACGCAGTGCTACAACCGATCAGCAACTGTTTCAGGTCATATCAGCAGAGGCATAAATGGAATTAATCATTATCAGCGGTCGCTCAGGCTCAGGTAAATCGGTCGCTTTACGAGTACTTGAAGACTTAGGCTATTATTGCGTTGATAATATTCCAGTGAATTTGCTGCCTTCACTCGTACGTAGCGTATCTGATAATTACGATAAAATAGCAGTCAGTATCGACGTACGTAACTTACCGAAAGAGCAGCAAGAATTTAATGATATTCTTGAATACCTACCAGGGTTTGCAAACCCAACGCTATTTTACTTAGATAGTGATGATCAAACCCTGATAAAGCGCTTTTCAGAAACACGCCGCTTACATCCATTATCGATTGATTCTTTGCCACTCGATCTTGCTATTAAACAAGAAAAAATATTGCTCGATGTGCTGATCACCCGCGCTGATTTTATGATTGACACCACCGATTTGAGTGTTCATCAGTTAGCTGAATCAATTCGCGAAAAGATCTTAGGTAAAAAAGATAAAAAGCTGATTATTACTTTTATGTCGTTTGGCTTTAAGCACGGTATACCAAAAGAAGCTGACTACGTATTTGATGCACGCTTTTTACCTAATCCACACTGGGAGCCAGATTTAAAGCCGCTAACAGGCCTTGATCAACCAGTAAAAGATTATCTTGCGAGCCACAGCATAGTGCAAAAGTTCACATGGCAAATACAGACCTTTGTGCAAACATGGTTGCCACATTTAGAGCGCAATAACCGCAGTTACCTAACTATTGCAATTGGTTGTACCGGTGGCCAACACCGCTCTGTTTATTTAGCGCAAACAATTGGTGAAAGCTTTGCGAAAAGCCATGCCAATGTAAAAATTCGTCACCGTGAACAAGACATTTAATTAGGCACCTAGAATGCACGCTGAAGATACTTTTTTAATTCAAAATAAACTTGGTTTACATGCTCGTGCTGCCACTGTTTTGGCGCAATTAGCGCTGCAATTTGATGCCAAAATTACCCTTTATCAAGACGATAAAGAAGCCGAAGGCGACAGCGTGTTAGCGTTAATGCTACTTGAAAGCAGCCAAGGTAAAGAAGTTCGCGTTGTATGCGAAGGCCCGGATGCTGATGCCGCATTAACGGCAATTGGCGAATTAATTGCGCAACGCTTTCACGAGCAAGAATAGCATTTGCTAAGCCTTCGGGGTTTACGGTAAACTTAATTCGGATATTTAAAATTCCCTTTAAATATCCTACTTTTATATCGCTCGCTTCTCTAAATTACAAAACTCTTAATAAATTTATCGCAGTGCGACGATATCTCTGCAAATACACCACAAAGCAACTATGCTGTATTTGCTTAGCCTATTTAAACTTTTTTCAGTTGTAAGGACGCCAATGCCAGAAGCCTTTGAACAAGATTACCCACTACAACAACTCAAACAAGTGACCAAGTCACTCAATAGTGGTCAATTTGTTCAAGTGCGCGGTATGTTAGCTAAAACGGCGCCTTGTGATACAGCCCTTTTACTTGAATCTTCTCCTCATAAAATTCGTCGTATGCTTTGGCAACTGGTTGACCCAGATGTCCGCGGTGATGTTCTAGAAGAACTGTCTGAAGATGTACGTCTTGGCATTATTGCCCAGATGGAGCCTGAGCACATCGCTGCAGCCACAGAAGACATGGACGACGATGACTTAGGTGAAGTCCTACGTAGTCTTCCTGATACCGTATATCAAGACGTTGTCAGTGCCATGGACTCGCAAGATAGAGAGAGAGCAACGCAAGCACTTTCTTATCAAGAGCGCTCAGCCGGTGCCTTGATGAACAGCGATACGGTAACCATTCGTCCAGATGTTACCCTCGATGTAGTATTACGCTATTTACGCTTAAGGGGCGAATTACCAGAGGGCACTGATGATCTGTACGTGGTAGATAAGCATAATTGCTTTTTAGGGGCGCTCTCGTTAACCACCCTACTCACTAATTCATCCGATAAAGTTGTCAGAGACTTAATGGATGAAGATTGTGAGTCAATTCCAATTTCGATGGATGAAAGTGATGTCGCGCAACTGTTCGAACGACACAACTGGATTTCAGCCCCTGTTGTTGATGATAACGCCCACTTGCTTGGTCGTATTACCATCGATGATATCGTTGACGTAATCCGTGAAGATGCAGAGCACAGTATGCTAAGCCTCGCGGGTCTAGACGATGAAGAAGATACCTTTGCGCCAGTACTAAAGAGTTCGCAGCGTCGCTCTATTTGGCTTGGGGTTAACTTATTAACCGCATTGCTAGCAGCCATTGTGGCAAGCTTTTTTGAAAACACCTTAGCAATTTTACCTATTTTGGCGGTGCTAAACGGTATCGTCCCTTCAATGGGAGGTGTTGCGGGCAGCCAAACCCTGACACTGGTTATTCGTGGTATAGCCGTAGGTCATATCAACCAAACTAACCAACGCTTCTTACTACTTAAAGAGTTAGCAATTGGTGCGCTTAATGGTGTTATTTGGTCAGTCTTAATTGCTGGCGTGGTTGCTCTATGGCAATGGGACTTTAAGCTCGGTGCGGTCTTAGCGTTTGCAATGTTTATGAACCTTGTCGCAGCCGGTATTGCAGGTGCGAGTATTCCGCTAATCCTCAAAAAAATGAAAATAGACCCAGCCCTTGCCGGGAGTGTAGTGCTGACAACCGTCACTGATATTGTTGGTATCTTTGCCTTTTTAGGCACCGCAACTTGGTTATTGATCTAATACCAATTCGCAATACTACTTAATTAAGCGAATTGGTATAAATAAAAACGGCCCTTAAAGGGCCGTATTTGTTTCTATTTACTTTGCACGCTGCTTATTTTTACCCACTCTAGGTTTCGTGTTGGCCTTTTTAAATTGGCTAAACCCGGTGTGACGCGTCAGTGCCGCACGGCCTTTTCCACCTTTACCCTGCGCCGCTTTTTCATTACGGCCTTCTTCAGGTACCAAGCAGTTTGGCCCTTTACCAATGAGGTTTGCTTTGCCCATCTTTTTCAGCGCTTCGCGGATCATCGGCCAGCCAGCTGGATCGTGGTAGCGTAAAATCGCTTTGTGTAAGCGACGCTGACGCGCACCTTTTGGTACTGGAACTTGTTCAGTATTGTTTTTAATATTGCGCAACGAGTTCATCTCTGTGTGATAAATCGTTGTTGCATTAGCCATCGGCGATGGATAAAAGTTTTGTACTTGATCAAGTTTAAAGTCATGAGCCTTTAGCCACAGCGCCATGTTCACCATGTCTTCGTCTTTTGTTCCTGGGTGAGCAGAAATAAAATACGGGATCAAATACTGCTTTTTACCCGCTTCTTTTGAGTATTTATCAAATAGCTCTTTAAACTTATCGTAAGCACCCATGCCCGGCTTCATCATCTTAGATAATGGTCCATCTTCAGTATGCTCAGGGGCAATTTTTAAGTACCCGCCTACGTGATGGGTAACCAACTCTTTAACGTAGCGTGGATCTTCAACGGCTAAGTCATAGCGTACGCCAGACGCGATCAAAATTTTCTTCACACCTTTTACATCACGGGCTTTTTTATAAAGCTCAATGGTTGGAGTGTGATCCGTGTCCATATGCTTACAGATATCAGGATAAACACATGATAAACGACGACACGTGCTCTCTGCCTTTTTGCTCTTACAGCGTAACTTATACATATTCGCTGTCGGTCCGCCTAAGTCAGAGATAACACCTGTAAATCCCGGCACCTTGTCACGAATTTGCTCAATTTCATCAATAATTGATTGCTCAGAACGGCTTTGAATAATGCGTCCTTCGTGTTCTGTAATCGAACAGAAAGAACAACCACCAAAGCAACCACGCATGATGTTCACCGAGGTTTTAATCATTTCATAGGCTGGGATTTTTTCATCACCGTAACTTGGGTGCGGAATGCGCTGATAAGGCAAACCAAATACGCCATCCATTTCTTCGGTTTCAAGTGGAAATGCTGGCGGGTTAACCCAAATAGAACGGTCGCCATGACGTTGAAATAACGCACGTGCACAACCTGGGTTTGTTTCTTGGTGCAAAATACGCGAGGCATGAGCATAAAGCGGTTTATTCACGCTTACTTGCTCATACGCTGGTAGCTTAACGTAGGTCTTTTCCCAAGGCTTTGGGCGCGCAGGCTGAATAGTGATTGGCTTAGCCGCCTCAGCACTTAAATCGATTCCCGCTTGTTTAAATTCAGACTTACTACAACCCACATCATCTGCGCCATATGGGTTTGGAATTGGATCAATTTTGCCGATTTTATCAATTGCAGTTGAGTCACTTCCACGCCAACCCGGTAATGGCTCCTTACGAATAACCGCGGTACCACGAATATCTTGGATTGTCTCAACCGACTCACCCGCAGCAATACGATGAGCGACTTCAACAAGTGGGCGCTCAGCGTTTCCGTAAATTAAAATGTCAGCTTTGGCATCAAACAACACACTTCGGCGTACTTTTTCTTGCCAATAATCATAATGAGCAATACGGCGTAAACTCGCCTCAATTCCACCAATAATCAGCGGCACATCTTTATAAGCTTCACGACAGCGTTGGCTATATACAACCACCGCACGGTCTGGACGTTTACCACCTATATTACCCGGTGTGTAAGCATCATCATGACGCATACGCTTTTCAGCAGTATAACGGTTGATCATCGAGTCCATATTACCCGCTGTAACACCAAAGAATAAGTTAGGCTTACCTAACGCCATAAAGGCATCTTTTGAGTTCCAATCAGGCTGCGCAATAATACCCACACGAAACCCCTGTGATTCAAGCATACGACCAATCACAGCCATACCGAAACTTGGGTGGTCAACATACGCATCACCACTAACAATGATCACGTCACAGCTATCCCAACCTAACGCGTCCATTTCTGCACGAGTGGTTGGTAAAAATGGCGCCGTGCCATAGCATTCAGCCCAATACTTAGGGTAAGAAAACAGGCCTCGCTCGGCTTTTAATGCGCTCATAAAGTGTACTCTGCTAACAAAAGGGGCGAATTATACCCCAGTCTTATGGATTATTATAGAAAACAAAACGCCCTTCACATGGAAGGGCGCGGTTTAATTCATATGCACTTACTGTAACTAGCTACTGCTTAGCTTGCAGGTAGGTAATTAACTCTTTTTCTGGCATAGGCTTAGCGTACATAAAGCCTTGCACTTCATCACAGCCAAGCTGAGCTAAATAATCTGCTTGCGCTTGGGTTTCGACTCCTTCAGCAATGGTTTTTAAACCTAACCTTGCACCAAGAGAAATAATTAATGCGGCAATCGCCTGACAATCTTGACCCGGTAAGTCTTTAATGAAGGCACGATCAATTTTGAGTCTGTCTAATGGCAGTTTTTGCAAGTAACTTAATGATGAGAAGCCGGTACCAAAGTCATCAATCGCAATCTCGATACCAAACTCTTTAAGTTCTTTTAAAGTTGTGATCACATTCGTGAGCTCATCCATAACCACGCTTTCGGTTACTTCAAGTTCAATATACTGCGGTTCTACATCGTATTTAATAAGCGTGTCTTTCACTTGCTGAGCATAGCCTTTAACTTTAAATTGTGGCACAGACACGTTTACTGCAATGCTAATTGCAAAACCCATCGCTTCTAGGCGTTTTTGCTGCATACATGCTTGCTCTAGCACCCATTGACCAATTTCAACAATTAAACCAGCATCTTCGGCCATAGGAACGAAAATCGCCGGCGATATATACTGACCATTTCCTGAGGGCCAACGCAGCAGCGCTTCACAGCCTATGATTTCGAGGGTATTTAAATCAAGTTGCGGTTGAAACCACACTTCTAATTTACGTTGCTCAAAATCTTGGCGAAGCTGCCTGATGATCCCCAAACGCCATGCCATCTGCTCTTCCATATCTGGGGTATATGTCACCACCATTTCAGAAGATTGTTTTTTAGCTTGGTTTAACGCAATGTAACCGAGTTTTAAGGTCTCGATCCCGGCTTGTTGGAAATCACCTTGGTAACATAAACCAATTTTAAAGTTGATTGGTAAAATGTGTTCACCAGCATTGAACGGCAAACTTAAATGCTCACGTAGTAACTCAACGTCACATTCGTGTACAGGTAACAACAACCCGAATACGTCGGCACCAATGCGCGAAAGCAGCTCTGCATTTGGGTACTCTTGTTGCAGCCTATCAACAATGGCATTAAGTAATAAGTTACCAATTTCTTGGCCTAA
Organism: Pseudoalteromonas sp. S4492; assembly: GCF_005886115.1. Classification (NCBI taxonomy): domain Bacteria; kingdom Pseudomonadati; phylum Pseudomonadota; class Gammaproteobacteria; order Alteromonadales; family Pseudoalteromonadaceae; genus Pseudoalteromonas; species Pseudoalteromonas sp. S4492. Next base: position 87,387 of record NZ_PNCP01000019.1, on the reverse strand, counting down.
GCCATTGTTAATATCTGAGAATTGCGCAACATCAATTAGTAAAAATACAAAGTCGCTTTTACCCGGCTGATAGTAACGCTCTACTTTGTTCATAAAGTCATTACGATTTGATAAACCAGTTAAAATATCTTTATATGCAGCATCACGCAAACGGTTGAACAACCTAACATTATCAAGACCAACACTCACATTAGTTAAAAAGATTTCTGCAAATTGTAGTTGCGTAGGACTTGGCGTGTGCTCTGTTTCTATGTAAATCGCTGCTTGGCGATTTTTGCTTTTTAATAAATAGGTACTGTCTACATCAGTATGCTGATGATCGCCTTGGGCTAGGCAATTATTCACTTGCATGATGATACGACCATCATCAAGTTGCTCAATCCCTTGGCCTATAAACTCATTGTATTCAGCGCAGCCGCCTAATACATAAACTTGGTTGTCATCTTCGATTGAGCCACACAGTAACCCCTGCGGTTCGCAATCTAAAATAATTGAGAGCTGTTTAATAACCGCCATCGAAAAAGCTTTAATATCGGTAAAGCCGAGGATGGCTTTTGATGCATACAAAATATTATTTAAAGCACGGCTTTGAAATTCGAGCTGACAGACTTGCTCATAAGAGCGAATAGCAGTAACCAGTGCGGTAATAAGCTTACTACGTGTTAGTTCTGTTTTTGTTTTGTAGTCGTTGATATCGTATTCACGGATCACTTTTTCTTCAGGTGCATAACCGGGTTGTCCGGTACGTAAAATGATGCGCACATTGTGATTATTGAGGCACTCTCTAACCTGCTTAACAACTTGCAAGCCAGCATCATCAGACTCCATAACCACATCAAGTAGAATTACCGAAATCGAGTGGTCATTTTTAAGTAATTCGAGCGCTTCTGCGCCAGAGTAGGCATGGTGGAATCGCAGCCCTTTATCCCAGAATTCAACACCTGAAAGAGCAAGCTTAGTCACTGAATGTATTTCTGGATCATCATCGACAATTAATACGTCCCAAAAATCAGAGACAGTTTCATCCACTAACTGTTCGTCATCTTGGTCACTAAACAAAAAGTCGTTACTCTCTGATGCCATTAATAATTCCTTAGAGTGATCCCCGTAATACTGTAACGATGGTTCCACTCCATTTTACAGCGACGCTCAAAATTCTATCACTTATTTGACTATGATACATTAGTGATAGCTTATATAGTATCAAACAGATTATAGTCTATGTTACGTATAATGTTATGAAAGTTATAAAACAATTGCCTGAGGTGTGATTATTAAAATACTCATTTTTACCCTAAAAGCGATTTTTTTCAGTACGCTAATTGCGCTTGTGATAGGGCTGATGCTTTCACCACAGTATACCGTTCACAAATCAATTAAAGTGAATGCTAGTCGTGCAGAAATTGCGAGCCTTGTTGGTGACTTTAGCCAATGGCCAAAATGGCAACCTTGGCAAGCAGTTGATCCAAGTATTAAATTTACCATTGCAGAGCCTAGCCAAGGTGTGGGTGCGCATCAATTTTGGCAAAGTCGTTTTGGCGAAGGCGAGATGACCATCACGCAACTCGACAACACTCAGCTTTCGTTTAATATTCTATTTAACCAAGAACACATTGCTCAGGGCACAATCCGCTTTACAGGTGCGGGTAATGAGGTAACTATCGAGTGTTCGTTACAAGGAGAGGTAAACACCCCTATCATTGGTGGCTACCTTGCTTTATTAAGCCAATATATTCTCAATAACACGGTGACGTTGGCACTCAATAACATTAAAACCCATGCGCAGTTAGCAACAACAAACAAGGCCATTGTGAGCGATGACAGTGAAAGCGGCTCAAGCGAGAGTTAATCTTGCCAATATCATAGAAAACCAACTCGGCTACCCTATTCATAAAGCCTCATCGATCAGGATTAACCATGCTGGCGATGACAGCTATTCACCACAAGGTCAGCAGCAGCTTGCCTATCAAATTAAAGCGCAAGCGACTCTTTTAGAGCGTGCGCACACTCGTCAAGAAATTCAATTTATAAAACGCCAAGAAAATATCGAAACCATTATGGCGATGGCCATGGCTTTTTGCCCGGATGTTACAGGACAACAACAACCGGATTTTGATTGGATAGAGCGTTTTATTAGTTTGTGCGAAGACACAGCAAACTCTTCTATGCAAAAGCTATGGGCAAAAATACTCGCAGGTGAAACCGTGTCACCGGGTACCTTTTCAATTAAAAGCTTGCAAACACTTAAGCACATGACTCAGCGCGAAGCAGATGCCCTTCAGCGTTGTACATCACTGTGTGGCTTTAATGAAAAAGATAACAGCCACCTAATTTTACTCGGCTTTTACAAGAAACCATCGCTATTTGATTTGCTTAGAAAAGGTAACAAGGTGTCATTTAACCTAGGGAAAACCCCAGTGAGCTTTCCTGACATTCTTACCCTGATGGATATTAACTTGCTGTATCGAAAAGAAATCGAATCAGCAGTTTTAAAAGCAGGCCAAGAGCTGGTACTGAGCTTTATGAATCAACGCTTGGTTTTAAAAGCAAAAAGCAATGACTTAGTACTCAGTTATTATAAATTTACTCAAACGGGTGACGAGTTAAGAAAGCTAATCGCATCGCCCATAAATAAAGCTTATAAACAGATACTTTCAACATCATTAGAAGATGAATTTGAAGTTAGCTGGCAAACTCTAAAATAAAGCTGCCAGCTAAATATAAATCGAAAGACTCGATTAGAAGTGGATTTGAATACCCGCAAATGGGCCTGACGCATCTAAATCTGTGTAGATGTCATCAATATCATCAAGCTCTAAGGTCATTGAGCGGTAGCCCGCTTTAATGTCCATATCAATTGCTAAGTTATCAAGTAAAGCGTATGCGATACCTGCTTGGTAATCTTGAATTTTGCTATCATCGATAGCCAGTAAACTACCTTCAAAGAATACGCTTAAACCAGTAAATGGTAAGCCAACTTCAGCACGGCCATACACTAACGGTACAAAACCAGAAAAATCAACGCGCTCAGTGGTATTTTGGCCACCGTCTTGCGATGTACCAGTTACAACAATTTCACCATCAAATTGTTTAGCATTCACACCTAAATCAATAGAAACCAAATCATTATCAAAGATTTCGTAATATAGGATGTAGTCGATGTGTGATAAATCACTTACTGTGCCTACTTGTGTACCTACCACATAATCTGAACCGCCAAAGCTAAACGTTTCATCAAGTGTAGTGTCACCATTTAACTCAAGCTCAGTGTATTTTAGTTTAAGGTTTGGTACTAACGGCACTGGGTGCTCAAGTGCTGCGTAGTAGCTCGTAAACGTTTCATCATCAAATTTAAAGCTTTGTAGATTTCCGTCTTGAGCAAAACTACCGCTGTTATCTGATTGCCAGCCATCAACACCTAGGTATAAGCCTAATAATGTATCAGCTTGCGCTGTTGGAGCTAAACAGGCCATTGAAAGGGCAGCTGCTAAACAGTACTTTTTCATCATTTTATCCTTGCGCTAAAAGTTCGCTAAGTTCAATTAGAGCCGCATTGGCTCGAGAAATATAATTCGCCATGACCAATGAGTGGTTAGCTACAAAGCCAAAACCACTGCCATTTAAGATCATTGGGCTCCACACCGTTTCTTGCGTGGCCTCTAATTCACGAATAATTTGTTGCAGACTAACACGGGCGTTTTTCTTTTCTAAGACATCGGCAAAATCATATTCAACCGCTTGTAGAAAGTGCAGTAATGCCCACGTTGCACCACGCGATTCATAAAACACATCGTCAATTTGCCACCAAGATGTTTTCACTTGGTTTTGCAAAGGTGCATAAGTTGCTTGATGAGCCGCAGTATCACCTGCTAAATCAGTGTTTAAACGATCTTGACCAACACTTGCGCTTAAACGCTGGCTTAAACTACCAAGGCGTTTTTCTGCTTCTTTTAACCAGCCACGTAAGTTATCTGCGCGGGCATAAAATTGGCTATCACGATCGTTCTGATCAGCAATTTGAGTACGGTATACGATAAGTAAATCAATACCCTTTTGATACTCAGTTTCAGCGCTTGGCCACGCCCATGCTACCGAGCTAATATTAAATTGCGGCTGGGCTTTTTTAAGTGCTTCGTGCTCAGTTGATTGAGACTGTGAACGGCTGAAATCTTTACGCATCGACAACACCAAATCACGGGTCATCTCAAGCGCGCCATATTCCCATGCCGGCATGTTATCCATCATCACACTTGGTGGCATCATATCGTTAGATAAATAGCCGCCAGGTTTATTTAATAATGTACTTGCTACATTGATTAACGTCGTTGTTGTTGTGTAGCCGGTGACAAATTTTTCGCCGCGCATTTGCGCTTCTTGTTTTGCCTTGCCAACAACATCCATACGAGCTGGTTCACTACTCCAGTAAACAGCAATCGCGTAAAAAACAATTAGTATAATAAGTAATGCACTGGCTATTTTTCCTTTATGCTCAGACATGATACCTCCTAGTGATGTGAGTGCTCTTTACTTTTTTGTGATGCCTGTTCAGACATCTCTTGCAAAGACACAACCTTGGCTTGAGTAAAAACTCGATTGCCATCATTAAAATATAGCGTGAGTTTTCGTTCTTGCCCTGCTTTTAGTTGATCTTCAGGTTCAAACACCATCAAGTGATAACCACCGGGTTTAAACTCAACACTGCTATGACCATCAATCTTTAATGATAAAACCTGTTCCATTTTCATCATGCCATCTACATGAGTGTGCTGATGAATTTCAACGCGTCCTAAACCATCAAGCTCAGCTTTAGTTAATACTGTTGCCTGCTCACTCGGGTTGGTAATAGTTAAATAAGCCACGCTGGCTTTACTGGCTGGTAAAAACTCACGTACCTGCGCGTTGCTTACAGTGACTTCGGCAACATCGCTATGGTCATGACCACTATGGGCAGATGAAAAAGTACTAAAGAATAAACTTGCGGTAAGAAAAGAGAATGCGGGCCACAGTTTCATTATGTTTTAATCCTTGTTAAGACATTAACTTACCCGCTAAATTTAGCATATTTTATGTATTAAGGCAGTTTATTAGTACCTTAAGCTGGCGATTTTTTGTTATCAGCAATCAACCAACACAATGCTGCGATTAGTAATAGTGGCCATGCAATCATTATTGAGCCGAATAAAAACGCAAGCACAACACCAATCAGAGCAACAACACCTGCGCCAAGCAGCCCAATAGTGAATAGCGCAACACCCGCCACAACAGCAATCACAGCTACTATTGCTCCGATGACTTCAAGTCCAGCCCAACTCATATCAGCAATTGATAAAGGTAACTGCCATGAGTCGAACGAGACAAAAGAAACCGCATCAGTACACAGTAAAAGCATTGCCAAGACGATGATAGCTAACGTTTTCATAATCGACTCCTAGTAACCTTTCACTGGTAAAGTGCAATGAGCCACTAAATAACCCACGCCAATTAACAGTGGCATTTGAATAAGCAATATGATCATGACTAAACGTGTTGACCATACAGGGAAGCCCAAGCGCGCAGCCAATCCGCTACACACACCCGATATCTTTTTGTTACTTAGATCTCGGTACCAACGTGTTGATGTATGATAAGTATTCATCATTTACCTCCTAAGCCGACTGCTTCATCGTTGCTTTTAAATCAGCAAGCTCTTTATCGATTGCATCATTTTTCTCAAGAGCCGCAATTTGTGCTGCTGTTGAATTTGCTGCATCACTTTGCGTAAGCTCGTACGCTTCAACTTGTGATTCAATGTTTTCAACGCGCTGCTCTAAGTAGTCAAAACGCGCTAATGCATCTGCAACTTTGCTGCTATGTAGCTGCTCTTTTACTTTTAAACGTGCTGTAACAACGCGCTCTTTTTGCAAATAAGTCAGCTGTTTAGCTTTTGCATCAGCAAGCTTATTTTGTAAACGCTGACAATCTTCAGTCAATTTTGCGAGTGACTCTGCCACTTTATCCATTTCAGCTTGTTGCGCTTCGATTTCTGTCGTTATGCGCTGCTTTTCAATCAGTACAGCTTTAGCAAGATCATCACGATCTTTACTGAGTGCTTTTTCTGCTTTCGCTTGCCAGTCAGCTACTTTTGCTTGTTTGGCTGCAATTTCGCGCTTCATTTGCTTTTCTTGCGTTAAAAATGTCGCAGCGGTTGCACGGCATTCAGTCAGTGCATCCTGCATTTCTTGCACGAGTAGATTAAGTAACTTTTCAGGATCTTCAGCTTTGTCTAGTGCTGCAGAAAGGTTTGCCTGAATAATGTCATTTACGCGATTTAATACACCCATGTGACTCTCCTGTTGATTATTGGGTTAATACATCTAGGAGATTCCAATTCTTGTGCCAACTAACAAATAAAATAAATTTATTAATTAAATACAATAAGTTGAATGAATAGAATTAAAATTTTGACTGACTAATGGCTGAATGAGAAATAACTAATTTGACTAAAAAATTAACTTTTTCACCAAATTTTAGGATCAAAAAAAGCCACAAAATGTGGCTTTTTAATAGAGTAAATGATTAGGCTTCTGGGACAAAACTTAAAGCTTTATCCATAACAGCTAAGTCAGCCGTTTTACCATGACCTTTTTCTGAAAGATGGCGTCTAAAACCACGCGCGCCAGGTTGGCCTTGGAAAATCCCCAACATATGGCGAGCAATATGCCAAAAGTTAGCGCCTTTACTCATTTCATCTTCAATATAGTCATACATAGAGCGCACAACCTGATGGCGACTCAGCGTAAAGGCGTCATCACAATAAATGTTTTCGTCGACCTCAGACAAAATAAACGGATTACTATACGCCTCACGACCAATCATAATGCCATCAACATAATCAAGGTGAGCCACGCTATCAGCAATTGTTTTCACGCCACCATTTAAGCTTAGGTGCAGTTGCGGATAATCTTTTTTCAACTGGTAAACGCGCGGGTAATCAAGTGGTGGGATCTCACGATTTTCTTTCGGGCTTAAACCATTCAACCACGCTTTACGCGCATGAATAATAAAGTCATCACAACCAACATCGTGACTCGCTTCAATTAAAGCACATAAAAACTCATACGAGTCTTGCTCATCAATACCAATGCGCGTTTTAACTGTAACAGGAATAGTCACTTCGGCCTTCATTGCAGCAACGCAGTCAGCAACCAGCTTAGGTTCTGCCATTAAACAAGCACCAAAGCGGCCATTTTGTACGCGATCAGACGGACAGCCGACATTTAAATTTACTTCATGATAGCCGCGCTCTGCTGCTAATTTTGCACACTTAGCTAACGCTTCAGGATCTGAGCCACCAAGTTGCAATGCCACAGGGCCTTCATGCTCATTAAAGTGTAGGTAATCGCCTTTACCAAATAAAATAGCGCCGGTTGTCACCATCTCAGTGTACAGCACAGCATGCTTAGTCATTTTGCGATGAAAGGTTCGACAGTGACGATCAGTCCAATCTAACATGGGTGCCACTGAAAAACGGCGGTTTAATGTCGTCGTGCTCATAACATGGCCCCTTTAAAGATCAATGCGTTTACTTGCAACTTAAATTACCTAATACGATTAACGCTAATCAATAGCGCTGACACATCAAAAGTTAGCTATGTGTCGGAATGAAAAATTGGGCTTATTATACCACCGAAGCACGCTCACGGCATGGCTTAATCGAAGATCAAATGATGAAAAGAGGTGAAGAAGTGTACTGCAAACTCACTTCTGTGATTGATACGTTAAAAGTGAAAATACTAAATTTTCACTTCATTCAATAAATTTTCTAGATTTTGTCCTGTGAGTTCAAAAATAATTATTTCTAATTCTTTGAAATCTTTATCTTTTAAGTTAACTAATTTAGCACCTACTGCAATGCGGGCAACTTCTTCTACGGGGTCAATTTCAACAATTTCGACCGATACATGGGTGTCGTGATCTTTGGATTGCACATAATATTCACTAAAGAATGTCGCGTCAGCTCTCACATTAGGGTTACTGTCAGACACTGATTGCAATAACGTGCCCTTTTTAAGATCGCTTTTACGAATTGAAAAACTGTATTCAGCAACATGGCCTCGACCAATAATTAATGTTACGGCACTCTCACCGTTAATTTTAAACTCATGATCTGTGACTTCAATCACGCGAAGTTTACCGGTATCTTCCGGTGGTGGCTCCGTACAAGCGCCCAAACTAAAAATCAGAAATACTGATATAACTACATTTTTGATTAGCATTCTTTGTTCCTTAAATTTTATATTGCCTTCTTTTAAGTTAGATAAAAGAAGGCAATAATTCAAAGTTTAAATCACTGAAAATGCACTTTAAATTAAACTAAGCATCAACACTCAAACCAAAGTAGTGAGCAATACCACCTAAGATATTGTTAACCGCGACTGACGATAAAATTAAACCCATCACCCGACTAATAATACTCGCGCCACTATCACCAATTAACTTATGAACATGTGTCGCCAGTAGCAATAACAGCAATACAATCACTAATACTGAGAGCATGATTGATGAAGTGATAAGTTGCTCATACCACGTGTATTCAGTATTTCGGGTCATCAAAACTGCTGCAAGCATGGCACCGGGGCTGGCAATAGAAGGAATTGCTAATGGAAAAATTGCGGTTTCGGTACTGTTACGAACACTTTTAATCTCAGTTTCTGGCTTACTTTCACCGAAAATCATCGATAAAGCGAAAAGTAATAATACGATCCCCCCGGCAATTTGAAACGCAGAAAGCGGAATATTGATCGCGTTTAAAAGTACTTCACCCGCAAGCACAAAAAATAATAAAACTAATGCCGAAACGCCAACCGCTTTTAGCGCGACTTTACGTTTGAATTTGGCATCATCTCCGCGTGTAACGGCAATAAAGACAGGCACGGTACCGATAGGATCAATGACAGCGAAAAAGAAAATGAATGCAGCTAGCAATTCACTCATTAAGAAAACTCCCTTGAAAACGTGTTAGCGAATAAAAACACTGCAACTACAATACAGTATGTTAGTATATCACGGTAGCGTAAGGATAAGAGAAGATGAACATAGAATCACTCGTCAGTAAAGCAAAACAAGTATGCGATAATCGTGGTGCACGTTTCACACCTATCCGTGAAAAAGTATTCCGCCTGCTCGCTAGTGCGCAAGGTGGTGTAGGTGCTTATGACTTATTAGAACAACTCAAATTAACTGAGTCAGGCGCAAAACCAGCAACCATTTATCGCGCGCTCGATTTCTTATCGGAACTTGGCTTTATTCACAAAATTGAAAGCACCAACTCATTTATGTTGTGCCATCATTTTGATCACATTCACCCTGTACAATTATTAATTTGTGACAGCTGTGGTTATGTAAAAGAATTACATTCAACAGTAATTTCTCATGAACTTAATAACTTAGCTGCAGAAAGTGGATTTATTGTCTCTGGACAAACAATTGAAGCGCACGGCAAGTGCGAAAAATGCAAAGATTAAGTGCGGTGTTTGAAACAACCACTACACTTAAAGTATGATTAACGGCATTTCTGCAAACCTAAGGGAAAGAAAATAATGAATGTGGAGTTCATCAACCCTTTTTTATCATCATTATTAAATGTATTGAGCACGATGGCTCAAACAGAATTAAAACCGGGCAAACCTAGCTTAAAGAAAGACGAATTAGCCCGTGGCGATGTATCGGGTTTAATTGGTATGGTTGGCCCACAAACTAAAGGTTCACTTTCAATCTCATTCGATGAAAGCCTAGCACTGACTATTATGGAAAGAATGCTCGGTGAGCGTCCAGACTCAGTCAATGAAGAAGTCACTGACATGGTAGGCGAAATTACCAATATGGTAACAGGTGGTGCTAAAAACTTACTCGGCGAAAAAGGCTACGAGTTTGATATGGCAACGCCAGTTGTGGTGTCTGGTAAAGGACATACAATTGCCCATAAATGTGAAGGTGCCAAGGTGTTAATTCCATTCACGTCTGCTGATGGTAACGCCAATATTGAAGTTAGCTTTGATAAACTATGAGCTGGCAGCAAAAAACCATTCAATTAAAGCCTCGCTCGCGAGGCTTTCACATCATTGATGACGAGCTACTTCGTCAACTTCCAGAAATAACGCAATACAAAGTCGGTTTATTACACCTGTTCATTCAGCATACGTCTGCAAGTTTAACAATTAACGAAAATGCAGATCCCACTGTGCGAATGGATATGGAAAGTCACTTCAATCACTTCGTACCAGAACGACAAAGTTATTATCGTCATGATTATGAAGGTGATGACGACATGCCAGCCCACATAAAAAGCAGTACATTAGGTGCTGAACTCACCATACCTATTAACCAAGGCCGCTTAATGCTTGGCACATGGCAAGGCATCTATTTAGGTGAACACCGTGATCATGGTGGCGCTAGACGCATTGTCGCGACGATTCAAGGTCAGATCTAAAACTAACTTTAAGCTGTAAGCAAAACTTGGCTTTAACTAAATTATTTAAGAAAGTGTTTTTGGGATTTTTTAGAGATTGGAGCGGCACACGAGGCTCGAACTCGTGACCTCAACCTTGGCAAGGTTGCGCTCTACCAACTGAGCTAGTGCCGCACAATAAGTTACTAGTTTTAAGTTACAAGCTTCAAGTTAGTTACTTTCCCCTTGAAACTTATATCAATTTCTTTTGGTGAGAAATTGGAGCGGCACACGAGGCTCGAACTCGTGACCTCAACCTTGGCAAGGTTGCGCTCTACCAACTGAGCTAGTGCCGCATAAATAAGTTGTAAGCTGCAAGTTTCTAGTTTCAAGCTAATGCTTTCAACTTTTCCCTTGAAACTTAAGCCAATTTCTTTTGGTGAGAAATTGGAGCGGCACACGAGGCTCGAACTCGTGACCTCAACCTTGGCAAGGTTGCGCTCTACCAACTGAGCTAGTGCCGCATCAAATAGTTTCTAGTTACAAGATTCAAGTTACAAGTTTGAATAGCTTGGAGCTTTCAACTTTCCCCTTGAAACTTATATCAATTTCTTTTGGTGAAGAAATTGGAGCGGCACACGAGGCTCGAACTCGTGACCTCAACCTTGGCAAGGTTGCGCTCTACCAACTGAGCTAGTGCCGCATTCAAAAGTAGTCAGTAATTTGTCCGTTGGTGCACAACCTTGAAGGTTGCGGTAAAACGTTCTGGCAACTGAGCTAGTGCCGCAAATTTAAACTATAAAAGTTTAGCTAAAGACACACTAACCCCGCGGGGGTTAACGTCTTAAGCGGGGCAGGATTCTACAATAATCCGATGTGTTTGCAAATGTTTTTTACAAATTAAAGAATTTTTCTTGGTAAACCTTTAATTCCATGATCGAATCTTTGATATCGTCGAGGGCTAGATGCGAACCTTTTTTGTTCACTTGTGCTAACACGTCAGGTTTCCAGCGACGCGCAAGTTCTTTAACTGTGCTTACATCAAGGTTACGGTAGTGGAAGTAGTTTTCCAATTCAGGCATGTACTTATTCATAAAACGGCGGTCTTGGCCGATAGAATTACCACACATAGGCGATGTACCCGCTGGCACCCATTGCTTTAAAAATGCCAATGTTTGATCAATAGCATCTTGTTCAGTGAAAGTGCTTGCTTTACAGCGAGCTGTTAAACCAGATTGACCGTGCTGAGTTGTACACCACTCGTCCATGCCATCAAGCAATTCATCACTTTGATGAATAGCAATAACAGGGCCTTCAGCCAAGATGTTTAAATCACTGTCGGTGACAACAGTGGCAATTTCGAGTATTTTATCTGTTGCTGGTTCGAGGCCAGTCATTTCCAGGTCGAGCCAGATAAGATTTGATTTATGAAAAGACATAGTTACCTTAGCGGTGCTTTCCTTTAGATCCAACGCATTTAGATATATCATATTAGTATCATCAGTCGACCTAAAGCTTTTTTTTCAAAAAGCCCGACATTTACTCAAGTTATAGGCCAAAAGTGGCAAAACAAAAGAAATTAAGTAAAGGCCAATCGCGTCGAATTAAGGCCAATCATCAAAAACGCCTCTCTAATGCAGACAAAAAGCAAGAGAAAGGGGCAACTGTGCAATGGCAAAATGACAATTTAGGCCCTGCCGAAAATGCGGTTGTGATCAGTCGATTTGGCCAACACGCCGATATCGAAACCGAATCAGGCGAAGTACTACGATGTAATATACGCAGAACCGTATCGAGCCTTGTGTGTGGTGATGAAGTTATTTTTCGCCGAGCAAAAGTTAGCGAGGGCGACTTAGCTGGCGTTATTGAAGCAACCCATGAACGTCGCTCACAATTAACGCGCCCTGATTTTTATGACGGGGTAAAAGTCGTCGCTGCCAATATTGACCAAATTTTAATGGTTTCTGCGGTATTGCCTGAGTTTACACCAAACATTATCGACCGCTATTTAGTTGCCTGTGAAGACATGGGTATTGAGCCTATTTTAGTGCTTAACAAAATAGATTTAATTGACGATGAAGGCCTTGCTTTTATTGATGAAATTCTCGATATCTATCGTGAGCTAGGTTATCAAGTACTGTTAGTCAGTAATAAAACCGGTCAAGGCATTGATGAGCTTAAACAAAAACTGGTTGGTAAAAACAGCATTTTTGTTGGTCAAAGTGGTGTGGGTAAATCAACCTTAGTAAACACTGTACTGCCAGATGCAGACATCCTAACCCAAGAAGTCTCTGAGAATAGCGGCCTTGGTCAACACACAACAACCGTATCGCGATTACACCATTTACCAAGTGGTGGTAACCTAATCGACTCACCGGGAATTCGTGAGTTTGGCTTATGGCATTTAGAGGTTGAGCGCGTTACTTGGTGCTTTAAAGAGTTCCGTGATTTTATTGGTGGCTGTCGTTTTCGCGATTGTAAGCATTTAAACGATCCTGGCTGTATAATTCGCCAAGCTGTTGATGATGGTGAAATTTCAGAACTTCGCTTTGACAGTTACCACCGAATTTTAGAAACTATGGCCGACGGCCGTGCTGGTGCACGCGCTCCTCGCGTATAACTATTTAGGAAATAACAAGTGAGTTTAGATAAATTCAAAATTGCTATGCAATATGCCATGCCAAAACATTTCATTTCGCGCATGGTTGGCAAGTTAGCAGCAGCAAAAGCGGGTGGCTTAACAACGGCCTTAATTAAATTGTTTATCAAACAATACAAAATTGATATGAGTGAGGCTAAATACCCAGATCCAGCTCATTACAAAACTTTTAATGAGTTTTTCACTCGCCCATTAAAAGAAGGTATTCGTCCACTTGCTGAAGAAAGCGACATTATTGCTCACCCAGTTGATGGTGCAATTAGCCAATTAGGCGATGTAGTAGACGGTCAAATCATCCAAGCAAAAGGCCATGACTACAGCTTACAAGCACTCCTTGGTGGCAAAGAAGAAGACACTGCACCGTTTTTAGGCGGTAAGTTTGCAACGATTTATTTAGCGCCTAAAGATTATCACCGTATTCACATGCCTGTTGATGGCACGCTGAGCAAAATGATCTACGTACCGGGTGATTTATTTTCGGTAAACCCGTTAACAGCGCAAAATGTACCTAACCTATTTGCTCGTAACGAGCGTGTTGTAGCTATCTTTGAAACTGAAATTGGCCCGCTAGCCATGGTACTTGTTGGTGCAACAATTGTTGCTAGCATCGAGACTATTTGGGCAGGCACAGTAACGCCACCAGCAGGTAAAGATGTATTTAGTTGGAATTACCCAACTGAAGGTGACAATGCGATTACTCTGAAGAAGGGTGAAGAAATGGGTCGCTTTAAATTAGGCTCTACCGTTATTTTAGCCTGGGGTGCAAATCAAGCTGAGTTCTTGTCAGATCAACACCCAGAAACAGTGACCCGCATGGGCACACCATTTGCGAAAATTAACGACTAATAAGTTCAATTAAGCAAACCACTTGAGCAAAAGTGGTTTGCTTAAAATTCACTATAAATCGCGCCTACACCCCACGATTACACTCTGAGCACTCACTATCTTTTTGAATATTAAATCGCTGCTGCTGTAGTGTTAGCCCGTCAAATTGAATAAACTCGCTGCCCGTTTTATGGCCAAGCAATATATTGATAGCCAATAAACTTTGCATGCTCCCCATAACCCCCAGTAACGGGCTCAATACCCCAGCATTGTCACAATTAAGCGCTGTCTGCTCCTCCGTTTGCGGGAATATACAGCCATAGCAAGGGCTTTGTTCATCACGAAAATCAAAACTCATCACCTGCCCCTGCGTTGCAATAGCGGCAGCTGATACAAGTGGGATAGATTTAGCTAAACAATAGCGATTAACCAAATAGCGGGTAGCAAAGTTATCACTGCAATCGAGGATGATGTCAGCACCTTCAAGTAGCTCAGCACAGTTACTTTCATCAAGCTTTTGGCATAGAGGCTTAACCGTAATTTGATTATTTAAACTGCCTAACACCTTGGCAGCCGCCTGTGTTTTTGCCTGCCCCATGTGGTTTACTTTATAGAGTATTTGTCGCTGTAGATTTGAAAGCTCAACTTTATCGTCGTCAATCAAAGTGAGCGTCCCGATTCCTGCAGCCGCTAAATAAAACAATGCCGGTGAGCCAAGCCCACCCGCTCCGACAACCACAATATGTGCAGTTTTTAACTTTTGCTGCCCTGCATGCCCCACCTCTTTGAGTAGCAAGTGGCGGCTATAACGAATTTGCTCTTTGTCGCTTAACGCGCTCATATTATGACTGACCTTCGACCAGCTGTTTTAACTTGGCAATGGCTGCTTGGTAGTTTTCGGCTTCAGTAATCGCACGTACTACTGCAACACTGCCAACACCCGTGCTCGCAACTTGCTCAGCACGAGATATGTCAATTCCACCAATCGCGACCGTTGGATAATCGGCCATCAACGGCACAAATTTTTCGAGCTTTTCTAAGCCCTGAATTTGCCCAGTCATGTCTTTAGTGGTGGTTGGATAAATAGCACCAAACGCCATATAACTTGGTCTGTAATTATGTGCACGTAGCATTTCATAAAAGCCATGGGTCGACACACCTAAGCGTAACCCAGCCTCTTTTATGGCAATTAAATTAGCAGTTTGTAAGTCTTCTTGCCCTAAATGCACACCATAAGCTCCGTGCTTGATCGCCAATTGCCAATAATCATTGATATATACCTGCGCATCATACTTCTGCCCCAGCATAACCGCACTTGCAATCGACTCTTCAAGTGCTGCATCGTCTGCATTTTTCATTCTTAATTGAACGGTTTTAACTCCTTCGGCTAAACACTTCTCTAACCAATCAACCGTATCCACAACGGCATATAAACCTAGCTGTTTAGAGTCGCACTCGGCAAAACCTGCTGCCATGGTAAAATCAACCGGGCAATCAAAGTCGAGCTCATCACCCAGCCAACTTCCCGCTTCGATGACTTGTGGGTAATCTGCTAAATTTGTTGGAAAGCAAGTATGCGCAACGGGGCCAATCCCTTCACCATAACGAACGGCTGCTTTTAATCCTTGGTTGATATAGGCTTTCGCTAAAATAAAGGCATCTTTGAGTGGATACTGTTTGGCTAAACACGCAGCAATCACAGAGGCCATACTGCATCCAGTACCATGACAATGCGGAGTTTGAATTTTTTCGTTACCAAGCCAATATTCCTGCTCACCTTGCACGCAGTAATCAATGCAGTAGCCACTTGGGTAATCCCAATGACCTCCTTTGATGATCACCGCTTTTGCACCATAGCCTGTTAACTTCTCGGCGGCTTCTTTCACTGCGCTTGGGCCAATCAGGTAAACACCAGTTAATAACTGCGTTTCGTGGGTGTTCGGTGTTACAACATCGACTAATGGCAATAAACACTCTTTGATAGCACTAACAGTATCTTCTTCTGTTAATAAATCACCACTGGAGGCAATGGCAACCGGATCATAAACAACCAAAGGCGGCTCTGCCCAAGTTGCTTTGTAATGTTTTAAATGCTCACTAATAAGCTGTATTTGCTGCACATTGGCAAGCATGCCAATTTTAATCACGCTGGCAGGCATATCACTGGCTAAGGCTAATAGTTGCGACTCAATCATTTCTGTTGATATCGGGTTCAGCGCTTCTACACCTAAACTATTTTGTGCCGTTAAAGCAGTAATAACCGTACAGCCATGTACATTAAAACTTTGCATTGCCTTGATGTCGGCTTGAATTCCTGCACCGCCGCCCGAATCTGAGCCAGCTATGGTCCATACAACCTGATTCATGTTATTCCTCACATTTTATTCTTGATGCCAAAATGGCATTCCGAGCGTCGGCGTTGACGGGCTTGCGACGTCTTTTTCTGGCATCGCTTTAGCCACATAGCTATATCGCCCCGCCTCTACAGCACTCTTAAACGCTTTACTCATCGTCACTGGGCAACCTGCACCCGCAATTGCCGAATTTAATAATACGGCATCATACCCTAATTCAAGCGCTTGGCAGGCATGAGATGGTAAACCTAAGCCCGCATCAACAATTAACGTATGGTTTGGCAAGCGCTCACGGATCATTTTTAAGTTGTAAGGATTCAGCAAGCCTTTACCCGTGCCAATCGGTGCGCCCCAAGGCATTAGTACTTCGCAGCCTAAATCAGCGAGGTGCTGACACAGCACTAAATCATCTGTGCAATAAGGTAAAACTTTAAAGCCATCGGCCAATAAAATTTTAGTGGCTTCGAGCAGTGCGAATGGATCTGGCTGTAAATTATATTCATCACCAATCAACTCTAACTTGATCCAATCAGTGGCAAACACTTCGCGACACATTTGTGCCAACGTCACCGCTTCTTTCACGCTATGACAACCCGCCGTATTTGGCAGCACCTTTAGCCCGGTGTTTTTTATCAATTGCCAAAAATCATCACCCGCAGAAGCGCTTTGCTGACGTCTCAATGAAACAGTGACAATTTCAGCCTGTGAGGCCACTATCGACTGAGTCATAACACTTGGCGAAGGGTACAGTGCTGAGCCAATCAGTAAACGACTCGTAAATTGCTCACCATAAACCGAAAAACTATCCATCTTAGCCTCCTTGAATTGGCGACAATAGCTCAATGCTGTCGCCTTCGTTGAGGGGTTTAGCATCGCATTGGCTGCGAGGTACAAAGTCACCATTAACGGCAACGGCAAATGGAGGTCTTGCACCAAACTGGCTCAACGCCTGAGTAAGCGATATATTTTCGTTCACTGTAACTGACTGACCATTAATTAAAATATTCATTTTTATCCTTAAGCAATTAAGCTCACTGCATCATCAACCACCTGAGGCGCAAGTAGATAGCCATGACGATACAAGCCATTAATACTGATCACTCGACCTTGTTTTGTGACTTTCGGGCGGTTGTCTGCAAACGCTGGACGAAGCCCCGATTGCAAGCTCTCGATACGCCCTTCAGCAAAGCCGCTATGCACCGTATAAGCAGCAGACAATAACTCCAGCGCCGAGCGCACGGTGACTTTACCGCGGTCTTGCGATTCGATTTCAGTCGCACCAATCACAAATTGATGGTTTGGCTTAGGAGCAATATAAATTGGATAACGCGGATGCATCAGTCGTATCGGTCTGGTTAGGTTCACCTCTGGTGCATATAAACGCGCCACCTCCCCTCTTACTCCACGCAGTAAGGGTTCAGCCTGTTTTGCACCTAAACCGCGACAATCAAATACATAATCAAAGCTTTGGCCATTCACTTGATGAGCGTTCAATTCAACTTTACAGCCAAAGTTAAATTGCACTCCTTGCAAGGTAAGCTTTTTAAAACTAGCGCTATAAAATGCTTGGTTATCGAGTTGCCCTTCACAAGGTAAATACACACCTTGGTGGAACCGCCCAGCAAGTTCTGGCTCAAGGTTTGCGATTTGAGTGCCCACCAATGTCTGTGCCTGGTAGCTTTCAAGCGGTTTCAAGCGGCTCACAAAACTTTGCAAATCGCCCTTATCTTGCTGATGAGCAACCACTAAGCTGCCTGTTTGTTGAAAATACACAGCGTCATCGAGCTCACTTAGAATTTGCTGCCAACGCGTGATGCTATTAAGCCCTTGTAGGGCTAAATCCTGTTCACACAGGACTGATTCTGCAAGGGGGGCTAACATCGCTGCAGCAACGCTGCCGGCACTGTTGCTAGCATGTTCATCATCTTGCTCAAACACACTTAACTGATGCTCTTTAGCAAGTGCCAATGCAGTTAAACGGCCAGTTAAACCAAAACCCAGTATCGCTATCTTTAAAGACATAAACTTTCTAGGCGCTAGGCTCTAGGCCCTAGGTATAAACCCAGAGCCCATCGCTGATGCCTAGCTCCATCAATTAAACTGCTTTATGGTAAATCTCAGAGCCTGTTTTTTTGAACTCGTCTGATTTCGCTTTCATTTCGGCTTCAACATCAACCATTTTGATTTCGATAGCATCGCCTACGTTATTTGGATCGATACCTCTTGCTTCAAGATCTTTGGCGTAATCACGTACTTCTTGAGTGATCTTCATCGAGCAGAACTTAGGGCCACACATAGAGCAGAAATGTGCAATCTTGCCAGATTCTTGTGGCAGTGTTTCGTCGTGATATTCGCGGGCGCGTTCTGGGTCTAAACCTAGGTTAAATTGGTCGTGCCAACGGAACTCAAAGCGTGCTTTTGATAATGCGTTGTCACGCTCTTGCGCACCTGGGTGGCCTTTTGCTAAATCGGCAGCATGGGCAGCAATTTTGTAAGTGATTAAACCTTCTTTAACGTCTTCTTTGTTTGGTAAGCCTAAATGCTCTTTAGGGGTTACATAACAAAGCATAGCGCAGCCGTACCAAGCAATTTGCGCAGCGCCAATACCTGATGTGAAATGATCGTACCCCGGTGCAATATCCGTGGTTAATGGACCAAGCGTGTAAAACGGTGCTTCTTCACAGTGTTTAAGCTGCTCTTCCATGTTCTCTTTGATCATATGCATTGGCACATGGCCAGGGCCTTCAATGAACACTTGCACATCATGTTTCCAAGCAAGTTTTGTCAGCTCACCTAAAGTACGTAATTCGCTGAACTGGGCTTCGTCATTAGCATCGGCAATAGAGCCCGGACGCAAGCCATCACCTAATGAGAAACACACATCATACTGTTTTAAAATTTCACAGATTTCTTCAAAGTGCGTGTATAAGAAGTTTTCTTTATGGTGCGCTAAACACCATTTCGCCATGATAGAGCCACCACGCGAAACAATACCGGTAACACGCTTTGCCGTCATCGGCACGTAACGCAGTAATACCCCAGCGTGAATAGTAAAGTAATCAACACCTTGCTCTGCTTGTTCAATCAAGGTATCGCGGAAAATCTCCCACGTTAGGTCTTCAGCCACACCATTTACTTTTTCAAGCGCTTGGTAAATTGGTACGGTACCAATTGGCACTGGCGAATTACGTACCACCCATTCACGGGTTTCGTGAATATAGCGACCCGTTGATAAGTCCATTACCGTGTCGGCGCCCCAACGAGTCGACCACACCATTTTTTCTACTTCTTCTTCGATTGATGATGTGACCGACGAATTACCAATATTCGCGTTCACCTTAACTAAGAAGTTTCGGCCGATGATCATCGGCTCAGTTTCTGGATGGTTGATGTTGTTAGGAAGCACGGCGCGGCCACGGGCAATTTCATCACGCACAAATTCAGGGGTAATAAAATCAGGAATACTAGCGCCAAACGATTCGCCTTTGTGCTGGGCTGCTAGTAACTCTTCACGAATTTTAGCGCGTCCCATGTTTTCACGAATTGCCACATATTCCATTTCAGGCGTCACAATGCCTTGTCGCGCATAATGCATTTGCGTGACGTTTTTACCCGCTTTTGCACGGCGGATCTTTGGTAAATGTTCAAAGCGGATATGATCTAACCCTTCATCTGCCATTCGCTGTTGAGAAAATTGTGAAGTCACCGAGTCTAAAATTTCAGTATCGCCACGGCTTTCAATCCACTTTTCACGGTATTTTTCAAGACCCTTGCGCACATCAAGTTGAAAATCTGGGTCAGTGTATGGGCCCGAGGTATCGTAAACACGAATTGGCGCGTTAGGCTCAAATACTGGGTTTTCTTCTGTACCACCGATGAAGGTATCGCTGAGGGTGATTTCACGCATCCCTACTCGTACATTGTCTTGTGTACCTTCTACATAAACTTTATGAGAATTAGGAAACGGTTGCCCCGTTAAGTTATAAATATAATCTGATGCAGCCGCACGGACTTCGCGGCGAGATGGTTTAGTTGTTGTGTTTGACATGACTTACCTCATTGCTTTAAGGGTTGTCTTGTCAGATATTGCAAATGCAATAGAGAGTGGCAAACGCCATTGGATCGTCAATAAGCTAAGTGCTTACTAGTGCAGCCTGTACCGCTTATGCCCCAAAAATTTGGCGCACAAGCGCCCAGTGAGGCAGCTTGTTCCCTACGCAGGTGTTAGCCTGATCAGGTTCACGGATCCCGCTTTCGCGATCTCAGCCTTATTAAAGGCACTCCGACAAGTATAAATTCGTTTCTTTTAAAACGCCCTGAGTGTACGTCAGTTAAAAATTTGCTGCAAGCTCAGCTACTTTAGTTTTTTGCAATGAAGGTAAAGTGGTGCTCACCTTGCAAGGTCAGTTGCTCAGCAGTTAAAGTAATGGCCGCACCTTCTTTTAGCGTTGACAGTAATTGCTGCTCAAGCGCATCAACTTGCTCACCACAAGATTTACGCGTCATACCTAACTTATTTACTGTTAGCGTATCTTCGCTGAGCGCACCTTCACCAAAAAATTTATTACAGCCAGCAAAGCCGTTAACCTGCATCGCTTCGATAAAACGCAGCGAGGCTGTTTGGGATACAGGAATGGCTAAACCATTCACTTTTGATAGTTGCCACTGTGTATATTTTAATTGCTCACTAGTGACTGTCCCTGTCGATGAGCAGCCCATGCAAAATAATACTAAAAGGAGGGGCAAGGCTACTAACTTCATATTTTTTTACGATTCAAATTTCAATGTAGTAATAATAACAACATTTAACGCAATTGATCGTTAAAAAAACATGTTTTATCTGTAAAAAATTGTTCTAAGTTAGCTTATCAAGGAACAATGCAGACTATTTGAATAAGTTATCGACTTCTTCTGGTAAAAAAGGACGACCTTTTTCATTTACCGACGTGCCAATCACCAAAGCTTGCAGCATCACTTTATCGTCATGTTTGCGATACACTGTTTGCCTAAAAGCAAACTTTAAACGGCTGATACGCTCAGGCTCAACGGCAACGTAAAACTCATCGCCCGGCACAAGTGATGCCTTGTAATCCATTTCGCTTCGCAGCACGACCAGGTTTACTTTTTCTCTTGCTAGCTTTGCAAAGTCGATACCTTGAGCATGTAAAAACTCATGGCGAGCATGCTCTAGGTAATTAAAATAAACACTGTTATTAACAATGCCTTGTAAATCACACTCATAATCACGCACTTTAAAGTCTACTTTAAAGGTCATAGTCGTATTCCTAATCAATTTACGTATAATTGCCTGCGTTTATACCATAAAAATTGATTTTATAGCCATTTGGCTAGCTAGGTTGCTAGAATAGCAGTCCCGAAAATGGAGTTAAGAATCCGCATGAAACGACGTTTATCATTATTATCTGCTGCTATCCTGCCTTTATTCGCAGCATCTTCGATTGCTTACGCTGAAGACGGCGAGCTTGAAACGATTGAAGTTACCGGTGATTTCAAAAGAGAAAGCATTCAAACCCTTAGTGCCAGCGCAAGCTTATTTTCAGACCATGAAATCAATCAACGTGGTGCAAAATTTTTAGATGAGATGCTTGCTAGTGCAGCGAATGTTAACTTTACCTCAGGGGCATCTCGTGGTCGTTTCGTGCAAATTCGTGGTGTTGGTTTACGCTCACAGTTCGTTGACCCTATTAATCCTTCGGTTGGCTTAGTGATCGACGGCATTAACTACTCAGGTTTAGGCGGCAGTTCACTGTTATTTGACATCGACCAAGTTGAAATTTATCGCGGCCCACAAGGGACTCGCTTTGGCGCTGATGCCTTAGCAGGCATGATTCAAATGGAATCTGCTGCACCGACCCTTGACCCAAGTGTGAAAATACAATTAGGTGCGGGCAACTACAACAGCTACGAAGCTGGTGTTGCCGCAGGTACGGGTATTACTGACGACACGGCAGTACGCGCTAGCATTTATCAACGTGAGTCTGATGGTTATGTAGAAAACCGTTATTTAGGCGAAGATACCCAACAACAGGATGAGCTCGTTTCTCGCTTTAAATTACACAGTCAATTAACCGAGCATCTGCGTACTGAACTGAATGTACATTACATCGACATTAATAACGGCTATGACGCCTTCACATTAGATAACAGCCGCTACAGTGTTGCTGATGAACCAGGTCAAGACAACCAAGAAAGCATTGCGGTTGGCCTAGCAAATATTTATACCGGTTTTGACTTATTTGATGTCAGCTTAAACCTTTCTGGTATCGACAGCGAGCTGTTATACAGCTACGACGAAGACTGGGTGTGTAATGATGAAGCCCAACCTGAATTATGTGCCGCAGGCTTACATGATTGGGGCTATAGCTCAACAGATGCTTACTTTCGCGATCGTCAAGATCAGGCTGCAGAGCTGCAATTTAGCGGTAAATCAGGTGATTGGGTCGCTGGCATTTACTATCAAGGCCGCGAAGTTGATTTAGAGCGCCAATACACTTGGCTTGCACAGCCATTTACCTCAAATTATGAAACCAGCAATATTGCAGCGTATGGCCAACTAGCAACAGCTATTGGTCCAAAAACAACCTTAATTACGGGTCTGCGTGTTGAGCAGTATCAAGGCGACTACATCGACAATAACGGTTTTATTGAAGAAACGGATGATGTCATGGTGGGCGGTAAGCTTGCACTTGAATACCAAGTGATAGATCGCACTATGATCTACACCAGCATTACTCGTGGCTATAAGGCTGGCGGTATTAACTCTGAAGCTTTAGCAAAAGCTAAAGATGAGGGCTTAAATCTAGATGCTGATTTCTTCGCTAATCACACATCATTTGCCCCTGAATACCTTTGGAGCGGTGAGTTTGGTGTAAAAGGCAGCTCTTTGGATGATAAGTTTGTGTTACGTCTTGCCGCTTTCTACATGTACCGCGAAGATATGCAGCTAAAATCGTGGCAAGTTGAAGGCCAAAAATTCACAGGTTATATCGATAACGCCAGCTCTGGCGAAAACTATGGTTTAGAAGTTGAAGGCAGCTTCCAAGCTACTGACAATTTACTACTAACAGGTAGTGCAGGTTATCTACATACAGAAATCAATGACTTTGTTGCGCAATCAGGCCTAGATCAAGATGGTCGAGATCAAGCACAAGCTCCTAAATACCAATATGCATTCACTGCGCGTTATAACTTTACGCCAGCACTTTATGCATCAATTGGTGTAGAAGGCAAAGACGATTACTACTTCTCTGATAGCCATAACTCACAAGCACCAAGCACTAATTTAGTGAATGCTTCATTTGGTTATGAAAGTGATAATTGGAGCATTAATGCATGGGCACGTAACTTATTTGACGAAGACGTACCAACTCGTGGTTTTGAGTTTGGTAACGACCCATTAGACGGTTACACCACTCATACATACACACAACTTGGCGAACCTATGGTTGCCGGTGTGACATTTATTTACGAGCTATAAGCAATTGGGTGCTAGGTTTTCACCTAGCACCCAAACACCTAGAGCCTAGAGCCTAGAGCCAAATCAGTTAAGCCCTTTCAACATCAAAGGCAAGTACGTCTTTAATCTTTTGCTTATTCGTTGCCAGCATAATGAGTCGATCAATACCCAGTGCGACACCCGCACATTGTGGTAAACCATGTTCTAGTGCAGCTATTAAGCGCTCATCCATTGGCACTTGCTTTAATCCATTCGCTTCACGATATTGATTATCTTCACTAAAACGAGCTGCTTGCTCTTTACCATTGGTCAGTTCATTAAAGCCGTTTGCCAGTTCCATATTTTTAAAATATAACTCAAAGCGTCCTGCTACTCGCTCATCATGTTGGCAAATTTGGGCAAGAGCGGCTTGTGATGCAGGAAAATGATAAACAAAACAAGGCTTTTCTTGGCCAATCGTTGGTTCAACCTTCATACAAAATAATAGCTGCAACAAGGTATCGCGGTGCGTTTCATTCGCGGCAATATCGGCAAAGCCCTGCTCCGCTGCTAGTTGTTGTAATGTACCCACATCAGCAGTTAAAGGATCTACACCTAAGGCGTTAATGAAGGCTTGCTGATAAGTTAGTCGCTCTGCGCTATCTACGCCAAGCACTAATTGCATAAGCTCATCCATTTCATCCATAAGCGCAAACTCATCAAAGCCTGGGCGGTACCACTCAAGCATTGTAAATTCAGGATTATGATGACTACCCGCTTCTTCATTACGAAAGGCTTTGCACAGCTGGAAAATAGCCCCAGAGCCCGCTGCAAGTAAACGCTTCATGGCAAACTCAGGTGACGTTTGCAAATACAGTGGCAAGCCACCAGCATGACCTGGGCCAACAAACTCGGTACTAAAAGTCGCTAAATGCACATCGGTTACACTGGCAGCACTAAGACTCGGCGTTTCAACCTCCATTACATCCCGTGCATAAAAGAATTCGCGAATACGACGAATGATGGCGGCACGCTCTCGTAAAGTTTCAATATCGGCGCTTGGTTGCCAAAGGACATTAGACATAAAGTGTTTCCCAAAAAAAATCCCAGCAGAAGCTGGGATTTTACAATAATTTCATACCAACTCGCTTAATTAAGTGGTCTATTTTGAGGCAATAAAACCTTGTTGATAGCAAGGCAAAAATCTCTTATTTAGTTGTTCTAAATCAGAAGTTTTTAACGCAGCTAGCGACTGGTTTAATCCCTCAAAATGATTAAGTATTATTGCGAATTGCTATTATATAAGCCTATTACTTAACACGGCTCACGTATTCACCGCTACGTGTATCAACTTTGATCACTTCGCCGATTTGTACGAAAAGAGGAACACGAACAACAGCACCAGTGCTTAATGTTGCTGGTTTACCACCCGTACCCGCTGTATCACCTTTTAGACCTGGATCTGTTTCAGTGATTTCTAGTTCAACGAAGTTTGGTGGAGTAACTGCGATTGGGTTACCGTTCCAAAGCGTGATTGTACATACGTCATTTTCAACTAACCATTTTGCATTGTCGCCAAGTGCTTTTTCGTCAGCAGCGATTTGCTCAAATGTTTCGTTGTTCATGAAATGCCAGAACTCACCGTCAGTGTAAAGATACGCTAAATCTGTATCCATTACGTCTGCACCTTCAACGCTATCGCCTGATTTAAACGTTTTCTCAAGAACTTTGCCTGAAATTAGTTTACGAATACGAACACGGTTAAACGCTTGGCCTTTACCAGGTTTTACCATTTCATTTTCTAAGATGCTGCAAGGTTCGCCGTCTAACATAATTTTTAGGCCGCCCTTGAACTCATTGGTGCTATAATTCGCCATCGTTTCCTCTGTCTAAATAATTTCGAGTAATCTACGTGTCAATGATACAAAGAAATGAAGTAAATTTGCATAAAAACTGGCAAAAAGAATTGGCAAATGTTGTCACTTGTCCTGAACGCTTGCTAGAAATGCTAGGATTATCAAGCAAAGTAGACGAAAAAGACCTCAAAGCACGCAGTCTTTTTCCTGTCCGCGTGCCACTGCCTTTTATCAAAAAAATGCGTTATGGCGACATAAACGACCCTCTTTTGCTGCAAGTGATGCCAAGACACCAAGAGTTTTTAGCAAAAACAGGTTACGACAAAGATCCTCTAAAAGAGCAAGATAACAACCAACCTGGTTTGTTACACAAGTATCGCTCTCGGGTTTTAGTGATGTTTAAAACCGGCTGTGCTGTAAATTGCCGTTATTGTTTTAGACGCCATTTTCCTTATCAAGAAAACCAATTAAACAAACGCAGCTTGATTGACGCACTGGCTTACATAAAAGCCGACAGCAACATCAACGAAGTCATTTTAAGTGGTGGCGATCCATTGATGGCCAAAGACGATGCTGTTAGTTGGTTTATGGATGAGTTAGAGCAACTTCCGCAAATTAAACGCATGCGTATTCACAGCCGCTTACCTGTGGTGATCCCTGCAAGAATTACCGATGAGCTATGTGCACGCTTTGCTGCATCACCGTTAAAAGTAGTGTTTATAAACCATATCAATCACGCTAACGAAATTGATGATGACTTTAAAATGGCCATGCAAAAGTTAAAAGCTGCAGGGGTTACGTTATTAAATCAGGCGGTGTTACTAAAAGATGTGAATGATTCTGTCGAGTCGCAAGTTGCACTTAGTGAGGCTCTGTTTGAGGCAGATATACTTCCTTACTACTTACATCTACTCGATAAAGTTGAGGGTGCTAGCCATTTTGACATAGCTGAGAGTCAGGCACGGGAAATCGTAACGGCTATGCTGGCAGCATTGCCGGGGTTCTTAGTTCCTAAGCTGGTGCGCGAGATCGGCGGCGAAAAAAGTAAAACGCCTATCGATCTAAGGGCGTGTTGACCTTTGTTGATTGAAATTTGTTCACTCTAGGGGCGATTTAATCGCGGCGCGAGATTTGTAACCTAGTGGGCTAAGTAAAAACCGAGCAACAAAGAGTTAATCGCCCCTAGGAAGAACCCGAAGGGCAGCGCGTGTTTGGCATTGATGCTGCGTTATCGCCTATTTATGTGGAACAACCACACTACATAGGCTCTGCCTTGCCTAAATACCAAACACACTGCTGCAAAATTAATCATAAAGGGTCAACACGCCCTATCTAGTTTAACAACTAAACGTATACGTTTACGTTGTTACCTAGTGTCGCAGTTACCGACTTAGCAGGTGTTTGTGCAGCACTGGTATTCATTGCTGCGCCTTCGATAAGTGCAAGTGCCGCAGCACCATCAGCCTTTTGCTGTTTTTTAGCAAGCGATGCGCTGTAAACTTCTGCGCTTTCGCCACCGCCACTCATCGCTGGTAAGCTTGATCCTGATATATTCATAGTTCATTACCTGACTTTTTATGACAATCCACGTACTATATCGGCATTGCAGTCTAAAGCTTTAGGAAAAAAATGGATTCAATTATTGAACAACTCAATGCTAACCTAAAAATCGTTTATCGTCAGGCACTTGATGCTGATAAAAAATTAGATGATTTACAGCAGCAAGGCCATGGCAAATTCACAGCCTTATTTGCAAAAGATGCTGGCTTTGATTTTGAAGCAAAACGCTTTAAACCTTACGTTCTTGATGTTGCTGCTGATGTAGAAAGCTTAAGCAACGACGGTATGGACGAAGAAAAACTGAAAAAAACCGTTATTAAACTGCAGCAGTTACTACAACTGTTAGCGACGTTTAAGTAACGTAGAAGCCTCTATTTATTATAAATAGAGGCTATCGCGCGAAATAAATTTCACGCCTACATGTGGGAGCAGCTTTATCCGAGCATTGTTTTCGGCGTTAAAACGCCTCCCACGTTGCAGGTCTTTTACAAGACCCACAAACAACGCAGTTCAACTTAAAACTGACGGCTATCATTCACCCAGATTTAACGACGGCAATAACTCATCTTCAAACCAATCGGTGATTAAACGCTTGTCGTAGTAATAGGCTTCATCGCGACCCATTTTCATGCGATCCATAAAGCCCATGTCCTTAAGCTTTACATCATTAGCTTCGCTTATCACTTTACCGTCTTTATCGGTAATAGAATAATTTAGGTCGATACGTGGGAAATAAATTGGTTTGATGATGCGCAATTCATTCATCGTACCAAAACGCACATCACCCGCTAGGTCGAGCTCAGTCACTTCAACATTGAAGGTGTAGCCTTCAGGTAGTTTTTCAGCAAGCTTGTTAAAGTGTTTTTCAAAATTCTTCGCCACATTTTTATGAAATGAACCTTTCGGTGAGTTGTTACCAGGTTCTACATCGCGGTAATCGTTAAAGTCATGCCATTTAACTTTTGCCTCTCCTGCGTGAGCAAAAGCAGGTAGTGCAATGATCATTGCTAAGGCAATTTTTTTTACTGTATTCATCTGTTTCTCCACTTAACAGGTATAGCTAATGATTAAATTTTAGCTGCTGACAATTAACTATAGCTTAATATCTAAACACTTAGGTGTAACCAATATGGTGCAAAATGTAATCAAAAACAAGCGATTCATATTTTTGCTTTATCGCTATAAGTCACAATTTATTCATGTAATTTAGGCCGAAATGTGATGAAATAAGTCTAATTCAACCAGGTATAGTTCATGGATATTTTATGACCATTTTAGTCACCGGCGGAGCCGGATACATCGGTTCTCACACCGTATTAGAGTTATTACAACAAGGTACTGACGTTGTTGTACTCGATAACTTAAGCAATTCATCAAATGAGTCATTGGCTCGCGTAAAACAAATCACGGGTAAAGACGTCACATTTTATCAGGGTGACATTTTAGATAGAGCCTGCTTAGACAAAATCTTCAGTGAACACACAATTGATAGTGTTATTCACTTCGCAGGTTTAAAAGCGGTTGGCGAATCGGTTGTAAAACCTATCGAGTATTATCAAAACAACGTACAAGGTACGCTGACTCTGGTTGATGCTATGCGTGATGCTGGCGTGTTTAAGTTAGTATTTAGCTCATCAGCAACCGTATACGGTGACCCTGCAAGCCTGCCAATTCGTGAAGACTTCCCAGTTGGCGGCACGACTAACCCGTATGGCACATCAAAGCTTATGGTTGAAATGATGCTGCAAGATATCGCGAAATCAGATGAACGCTTTGCCTTTGTTATCTTACGTTACTTTAACCCTGTCGGCGCTCATGAATCTGGCCTTATCGGTGAAGACCCTAACGGTATTCCTAACAACTTATTACCTTATATTTCGCAAGTCGCTGTGGGTAAACTAGAAAAGCTAGGTGTATTTGGGGATGACTACGATACTGTAGATGGAACGGGTGTTCGTGACTATATCCATGTCGTCGATTTAGCATTAGGTCACTTAAAAGCACTGAACCGAATTGCAAGTGATACAGGTGCGCACGTATTTAACCTTGGCACAGGTAATGGTTACTCAGTACTACAAATGGTTACCGCTTTTGAGAAAGCCAGCGGTCAAGCTGTACCATACCAAATTTCGCCGCGTCGAGCGGGCGATATTGCAGCCTGCTACGCAGCTCCAGAAAAAGCGTTGAACGAGCTTGGCTGGCAAGCAGAGCGTGGTATCGATGAGATGATGCAAGATACATGGCGCTGGCAAAGCAATAACCCGAACGGTTACAAATAGTCAAAATCATTTTAAGGCCGATGTTCACACATCGGCTTTTTAATTTAATGAAGCTTTCTTAAGCTGCGCAATACCCCAGAAAAGTATCCCTGCCCCCGTGCACGATAAGAAAAAGAACAACCCTAAGCCGACAGGCGATCCCCAAAACAAAATACTGTATAAAACTTCCATCTCTATATCCTTTATTATTATTTGAATAGTAAGTTATATAAGTTTTAGGAACAGCTCGTCAAGTTATACCAATCCGCTTAATTAAGTAGTCTATTTTGAGACAATAAAACCTCATTGATAACAAGACAAAAACTTCGTTATTTAGTTGTGCTCGGCAATTGCTCCTGCATTGCTCTACCTTCTGCATCCATGCAGTCGTAAATGAGAAATTTTTAACGCAGTTAGCGACAGGTTTAATCCCTCAAAATGATTAAGTATTATTGCGGGTTGGTATTATAGCGATTCCTTTTATAAAAGCGCTTAGCCAAGGTATGGCGGATTAATATTTCATGCCAGTAAAAATTAAGCCTGCACTAAATGCAGGCTTAATTATAAATCACTAACCACCTGGGCCACCTCGACCACCGCCACCACCTGGGCCAGTTTGCCCTCCTAACTGAGTAACAACATCAGTAAGAGTAAATGACTCTGACAAACTAGCTCCGTCTAATGAGAACTCTCCTGAAGTATACAAACCATTAAAGCTTTCACCGTCACTCACACTGCCGCCAACATAAATATCGTAGCTTTCAGACAAGCTCAATTTGGCACTTGAATAGAGTATGGTCGCAACTTGTTTAGGCACTAAAAAAGTAAGCGCTTCGTCTTGTGATTCTGAGTGAATATGTAAAATACTGTCTTTGGCAACCCCATCGAGCACGATGCTATTTTGTGTGCTTTCGGTTGAGCTTGGTAAACTTGTGGTTCCACCGAGCCCAAGAATTGTGCCCCCTGTGAACTTAATCGTGTTGCTATCTGCATCGATCCCTGCTTCTGGTGCACTGCTACCAATCGCTATCAGAACACCGCCGGTGATAGTAATTTCGCCATTTGAGTCAACCGAGTCATTTGAACTGCTATACGCGTAGATCTGACCGCCATTAATATAAATCATATCGCCAGCATTTATTGCATCGTCATACGCGTTGATCTCAAATTGCCCATCGTTAATGGTTATTTCACTTTTCGCTTCAATTCCTTCACCTTCTGAGGTTGTTATCGTAAAAGTGCCGCCATTAATCGTTACATTAGGAGTGATTGACTCATCCGGCTCGTCTTCTTCGCTAATATCATAAGATGCAGCAATACCATCATCGAGCACGTCAATATTAAAGACTCCATCATTGATAATAATGTAGCCCTCAGATGCATCAATACCGTCGCTTTGTGCTGCAAGCGTAAAACTACCGCCATCAGCAATAAAATAATCATTGGTATGAATGGCATCTTTTACTGCGTCAGTCACAATAATAGTGCCATCACGTACACGGATATAATCATCACTGACAATCCCGTGCTTGTAATTAGCCGTCACGGTTAACTCACCTGAGCCACTAAAAATGAGTTGCCCTTCACTAAAAAAGGTCGCTTTAGCGTCTTCATCGTCAGGAATATCTGAATACGTTGTACCGTCGATAAGAGAGCTCTCACCTTCTAAAATGACGAACACCGTTTTTTTAGACTGAATATTAATGGCAGGGCCATCACTATTTACAAGCTCAAGATCTGATAAACCCAGTTTAAATTTATTATCACTGTAGATCTTTAATGAGCCCTCAGTGCTCGAGCCCTCGACGTCATACGCAACTCCCGAGATGGTTGCCACAACAGTCACATCAGCACCATCAACGCTAATCTCAACACCATTGTCTTCAAACGGATTTGTTACCGACACGCTGGTATCGGCATAACTAATAATAACAGTGCCATCAAAGCTAGCATTTTCAACAAGGTCGTCTTCATCTTCACCTGTGTTGTCAGTATCTCCTTCTGCTGCTCCTGAAGGGTTGTAGTCTAAAATAGTAATGGTATCTGCAGATGATGTACTCGTGGTCGCTGTAATAGCTACCGTATCAGCAGTACTATTTTGCGAGCCATCATTAACGATTAATTGAATGGTATAAACACCGTCTAAATCAGTTGTGAATGAGGGGGATACCGTTGTTGCATTCGTTAATTCGGCTTCACTGTCTGTCGGAGTTGATAACAATGACCATTGATAAGTAAGTGTATCGCCGTCTTCATCGCTACTTGATGAACCATCTAAGGTCACCTCAGCTCCAGTTTCAACGCTTTGACTGTCGCCCGCTTCCGCTATGGGCGCGGTATTAGTTGCAGCTGTCGATGAGGCAGTAATTGTCACTGTATCTGCACTGCTCGACTCTGCCCCATCATTCACTATTAACTGTACTTCATAGTCGCCATCGCTATCTGCAGTAAAAGTAGCAGAGACACTCGTTGCATTTGAGAGGGTTGCTTCGCTGCCTGATGGCATACTTACAAAAGACCATTGATAAGTTAATGTGTCATCATCGTCATCACTACTCGACGCGCCATTTAAAGTGACGAGCGTGCCCGTTTCAACAGTTTGATCAGTACCAGCATCGGCTTCAGGTGCTGTATTTTCAACGCTAGTGGTACTTGCCGTGATAGTAACCGTATCTGCACTACTTGTGTCTTCACCATCGCTTACAACAAGCTGTACTTGGTAGCTCCCCACTACATCTGTAGTAAAAGTAGCAGATGCGCTGGTTGCATTTGTAAGACTGGCGGAGCTGTCCGAAGGTACGCTAACAAAAGACCATTGATAGGTTAACGTGTCACCATCTTCATCACTACTTGATGAGCCATCTAACGTAACCAATGTGCCCGCTTCGACACTTTGATCGACCCCTGCAATCGCAATAGCCGCCGAATTCACCGTTTCTTGATTGTCTGAGCCACTGTCACCACAGGCAACTAAGCTCAGCATAATGATCGATAAAAGCAAACATTTCACAACATGTGTCATAAATACTCCCTATATCTCAGTATTGACATAGGTGTATTTTTAGCCAGTTACAGGGCGCTCTACTATAGGTCGGGAGGCATCTTTATTGTATAAGCACAATACTTCCACACTATAAACACAATTTGGCCACCTCAAGTAGCAACGCCGCTCATCAGCGCATCGCTTGAATACTCTCAAGCGCTACAGCTAGCTGTGCTTTTAGTTTTTTATAGCGTACATAAACAGCCAGCACGATAATACCATTTATACCCAGCTGGATGAGCCATAGGCTGTATGTTTTAAACATAACCATATTAAACAAGGCAACGATTAACAAAGCGCACCAAAGCACAACGCAGCCAATAAAACTCACACGCCAGTAATGAACTTGGTGCTTCAGCTGATTCTCTTTAAAATTAAGCATTGCATTAACGTCTAGTGTTTCTGCTCGCCAAAGCTTTCGTCTTAAACGGTATGACCAAATTCCAAAACCTAGAGGAATAGGCACTAATAGCGCAAACATAATGGTTTCATAGGTGTTTTTTGCCTCAAATAACATGGCGTAAATACAAAATACGGTTACCACAACACCTAAAAATGAGTCGATTAACCCTTTTAGCTTTAACTTAGTTCGCGACTTTTGCGTTTGTGCTATTAACGCTGCACTATCCACTTTCGGCGTTGCTTGCACAAATGCCTGCTGCCACTTAGCTAATTGATCATCTGCTTCGAATCTATCCACTTTATTTACTCCATTAGGCTCGCAATTTGCTGTCTTGCTCTACTTGCACGTTTAGCAACAGCATCTTCAGACAGTCCCAGCGTTTGAGCTATCTCACTTTGATTAAACCCTTCAAGCTGTAAAGCAAGCACCTGCCGATATTTCAGCGTTAATTTACGAAGGGCAGCCATTAAATCTAAACTGTCGTCTGGTGACTTATGCGCACTTAAGGCTTGGGTGTAATCAATACTTTCAGAGCTTGCCACCTCTTTGCGGTTTTGCTCTTTTATCACATGATCAACCGCTTTATTGTGAGCTATTCGGGCAATATAGGTTTTTATGCTGGCATCGCCACGAAAGGCAACATCGGGTGATGAGTCATTACTTTCAAAAGCGCGCCAAACAGCCAGCGACATCTCTTGAATTAGCTCATCTTGTAGCGCTAGATTGATCTCGTAGGTTGCAGCAACACGCGCCAACAGCGGCGCGTATTCATTCAGCAATGTGTTTATTTGAACATCAGCTTTCACTGTACTTCCATGTTTTTATTATTATTTGAACAAACGATTATAGGCACAAAAGTAGGTACATGCTAATACCGGCCCTACCAACAACATAGGTAAAAGACTATAAGGGGCAGCAAAGGTAACGAGCATATTAATCAAACAAAGCATGCTTAATGGTTTAATCACCTTTAGTGCCGTTGCAATGCTTTCTTTAACAGCTGCACTAAGCGAAGCATTGTTTAAAAGTAACAGAGGTACCACAAACATAAGCAACATATTTACAGGAACAATTGATACAAACATGACCCCTACGCGCCAGCGCTCAACATCAACAAACTGACCTGACAATAAAGCCGATAACTGCTCACTACCAATCAAAGTACTCCCAACAGCAAATTGCAACAGCGCCAGTAAAATACCAACAACTGACCACACGGCAACTCTCCCCCACTTCGTCCATGTTGCATTGTGCTTAAATGAAAAACCTTGCTGATTATTCAGGTTAAACAACAATGGCCACACCGTTGCCATTAACATAGGCGCTAACCATTTTGATACTGTTAAACCTGTAGGTGCAGGTAATAGCTGCACTAAACCAGGCACAATAGCGAACAGCGTCATAAGTAAAAAAAGTTTAAACGGTGCTTTTTTAAATAGCCCCCACCCTTCTTTTAACCAAAGAGCAGCATCACTAAATGGTGCATTTGTTGAATCAAGTTTTAGCGTATTCACAGTTGATGTTGTAGTCGTCATGAGTTTGTCCTTTTCGTAAAAATAGATACATAAGACACTGCCTATTGCTACCACCAAATAGAACAACTTCGTGTCATTTGCAGCTATAGACGAGACAAACACAGAAAACCTGACAAAATATTTTTAAAAAATTTAAAATAATTTTATTTCATTGAATTTTAAGGATTAAAAAGAGGTGGAACGCAGCTATAAAAACAGCTGTAAGCTTTAATTTTGGATTTTTACAGTAAGAAAATGGTGGCCCCTCCCAGACTTGAACTGGGGACCTAACGATTATGAGTTGCAAAACAAGGACTTACTACGAGTTACTTTTTGATATAACTATTTACTAATTTTCATAGCTATATCATAGGGTTATTGAATAACCCATACCTCTGATGCATAAATCATTATGTATTTCAGAACGTTAAATTTTACGTTCAAAGTAGCACAGAGGTAGCACCATATGTCTGACACAAAATTTCGCTTCACAGAATTGTCGCTTGAAAAGATTGAATCAAACGGTAAACGCACTCGCTATTATGACAGCCTATTGTCAGGACTGATTTTAGATGTGAGCGTAGCTGGTAAAAAATCATTTAGAGTTTATAAAAAGATCCCAGGGAGAGACACCCCTATTAATGTCACCCTTGGTTACTTTCCATCAATTGCACTCGATGATGCAAGGCGAATGGCTAGAAAGGTAATGGCAGATATCGCTGAGGGTATTAATCCTAATGACCTTAAGCGCCAGTTTAGAGCGGCTTCAGTTACCTTGAAAGAAGCTTTTGATTCATACATCGAATCTAGAGATCTTAAGCCTATAACTGAAAGAGGTTATAAGCAAAAAATGGACTGCTATCTACCGGACTGGCATAACAAGCGCTTAGCCGATATTAATCAAACAATGATTTTAAAACGCCAACGAGAAATCACCTCAAGAAGCCCTGCTCAGGCAAATTATACCATGCGCCTAATGCGTGCTTTATTTAACTTTGCTAAGGCTGAATACAAATCTTCAGAAGGTCGTTCATTATTTCCAGAAAATCCTGTAGATGCTCTTTCTGAAAAACGAAGCTGGAATAATGTAAAGCGTAAAACAACAAGACTGCGTCGTTCAGAGCTCAAACCTTTTGTAGACGCATTATATGAAGTTAGAAATGAAGCTGCCAAATATCGTCAGAATAGCCGCGTTGCGTTTTGTGATTACCTAGAATTTTTAACCTTTTCAGGCCTGAGAAGGTCTGAGCTACTGCAACTTCCATGGTCACAAGTGCACCTTGAAGATAGGATATTCATTTTAGAAGATACAAAAAACGGATTGGACGTTGAGTTTCCAATTACAGAGCGATTAGCTGAGATATTTAATCGACGAAAAGAATATAAGGTATCTGACTATGTGTTTGGGACAAACAGTAAAAAGGGCTACCTCACTGATCCTAAAAAAACGTTAAAACATGTATGCCAAATTGCAGGAGTAAAAATAACTTCGCATGATTTGCGCCGTACATTTACATCAATGGCTGAGAGTAGCGGAGTATCAGGATACCTCCTGAAACGCCTTCTAAACCATATTACAGATAAAAGTGACGTGACTGCTGGTTATTTAATTTTAACCGCTGAGGAGCTTAAAGAGCCTGCAGAAAAAGTAACAGAAACAATAGCCAAATATGCAGGTTTGATTGAGCAAAAACCTGATGATCAAATGAGTGAAATGAAAAGTCTGTTAGCAAGCTTAACTAAAGAACAAAAAGTTGAGTTACTGAGTAGCTTAATGGAATAAAGAGATAAAAAATAACACTATAAATACAAGGGTATGATTACAAGATTATTTACGTAACCGTACCTACTACTCTCTGTTCCACCAATTTGGTCGTTGACTTGGCTCACATTGAAGAGTGTCTTTTAAAATAGAGACAATATCATAAGACCTTTTACCGTCAACATGACATTCTAAATCTTGATCAACATTTCCGTATAAAGGATCTAGCACAACGTCCATTCCATGTGTTCGAGCTAATTTAGCCGCAGGTACAAAATCAGCATCACTTGCCATCAAAACAATTGTGTCTGCAAATTTTCGCAAAGTAACAGTTGTTATATCAATACCGAGACGTGTATCAACACCTTTCTGTTTTACGTCTAAGTAAAAATCGCTCGGAGAAAGATTAGTAACATCGATATCTCCCTTAATTAATTTTTTTTGTGCCTCTTCATTTAAAATCCATCGTTTATGGTTTGCAAGCTTACCCATACGAAGGGCTAACTTTCTAGACGATTGTAACTTAGAGTGAAAACTTTTTTGAAATTCAACACTTGGCTCTCTCTTAAAATTTCTTGTTCTACAAGTTTCTTCTAAGTTTTGAGGTACAGGTTCACGATACTGACCATCAAAAGGAGGAGCATCATAATAATAGATTCTATATGTGTCGGTTCTTTCTAAGTCTTGTTTGTGTTTACTAACAAGTCTGTATAGGACGGATTGGAGTGCGTCGGGTGTGAGTGGAAAATTATCCACATCAAAAAATGTGCGATGAAAGTAAGTTACTCTGCGTTTAAAATACCCACCATCAATAAAGAATGCTATTTTTCGATTCATTCTATCCCTTAAACGTAAAAAGCTCAGGACCGTGGATACTCCTTAATAAATTTGAGCATGCACCGTGCTGAGCCGTGATGTAATCATCGTAAATTACCAGCTACTTGTAAAGAGAAAACAAACTGGTCGGATGAGTTAACTTAATTTGCTCATAAACAAACTAAAAGTATTTTATTACATCGTTCATATCTCATAAAGTAATAAATTAACTACCCTCAATTCAGTAGGTAGTTGAAATTAATTGATTTAGAGGAGCCCGCATCACTATAAATAACACTAAACCCCATATCCGAAACCAAAGTTTCATAGTTACCAAAGTAACTAATCTATAATTTAGCTAAAAACTGAAAAGATAGCTGCAAGGTTTATTTCTTTATTTATAAATACGTTTAGAACTTTTCCTTGTTTAGAACATTGAATATACAGCTAGTACAAGGGCTACAGAGGATATAAAAAATCAAAAGTACGAATCAAAAAAGTTAAAGGTACGACAGCTTTCATCAAAAGTACGATACTATTCAAGATCAAAAGTACGATACTATTCAAGATCAAAAGTACGATGTTATTCAAGATCAAAAGTACGACACTAACCTGTGTTTATCCTTTTCATAAAAAGTTCGGAGTTAAGTTTCGCGAGTTCCATCCTTCCACTTTCAGTATCACGAAAAATAAATAAGCTGTCGCCTTCAACCTTCAATAAGTAATCGAGTATTTTTTCTATTTTTCTAAGCCGCTTTTTTAAATCTGACAATGACGATCTAATACCGATTCTTTCTCGTAAATTATCTAGCTTTATAACTTGCTTAGAAGGTCTACCACAACGCTTCCGGCAGACTTCATAAAGTCTGCGATCAAATGGTTTGGATAATTGAAAGTAATCATCATGTAATGTTAAGACATCATTGTCATCAACCGTCTCAATGAGCCAATCGGGCAATGTTACTTGCCAGCAACTTAAACCACTACCGTCGATTAACTTAAAGCCTTCGATCAGGCCCATACTTTCCAAAAATCTTCGACCATTAAACTTATAATCAGTCGTAATTAAAGTCCCTGCGAGTCGATATAAAGCCTTCTCAACAAGTTTGTATTCTTTTCCTGATGTTCCTCTCCCTGTTGCCTTTAGGAGGTCATAAGTGTTGAAGCGAACCGTGTTACTGAGCTCTAACTTAGCATTTTTTGCAGCCATGATATGACTCAAGCAATAAATGAGCACTTCTTTATCTTTGATGGTTGCTCGACCCAGGACGCTCGGAACAATTTTTATCGATACGCCTTTATATGAAAAATCCAAAACACCTTTAGACTTCCCGTCTAATGCAAACACAGGCCACACCATTGAAAACATATCTGATTTCAAATTGACATGAGTCATTTTGCACTCGAAATACGCCATAACTAACGTTACTTGTTTCTTGGTTGAGAAGCTAACCAGTTGTGAAAATCTTCAACAGGGAAAAGTAATCGAGCACCAATTTTAATATGCGGTGGTAACGGGTAATTTCCACAGCCTTGTTTGTTCTTAGAGATTTGATTAAAAAGAGCTTGTTTACTGATAAAAAGTAAGTCGGCTACTTCTTCTGAACGATAAAATACCTTTTCCATTATATTGACCTCAAAGCGTAAGCGTTGAGCTCAATTATTAGCTCAACACATTATTAATTAGTTGAGCGACAATGGTAATTAAGTGGTAAGAAGCTTGTCCTTGAAAAACAGGGGTAACTTTCGGGGGGTTTTTGACAGTTTAGAGGAAAAGTAACTTAATTTAGTTATTAATAAAATTAAACAACTGATTTTTATATGTATTATTTTTTACATTTGGAGTTAGCTAGTAAAAAGGCCTACAAAAAAATTTGCTTGATAATCTTTTTAG
This sequence comes from Pseudoalteromonas sp. S4492, assembly GCF_005886115.1. Taxonomy (NCBI): domain Bacteria; kingdom Pseudomonadati; phylum Pseudomonadota; class Gammaproteobacteria; order Alteromonadales; family Pseudoalteromonadaceae; genus Pseudoalteromonas; species Pseudoalteromonas sp. S4492. The sequence goes on along the minus strand of NZ_PNCP01000019.1, from coordinate 48,561 downwards.
GTAGGCTTTTGGAGAGGTTCTATGCAATATCATTTACAATTGAAATGAAACAAAATAGCGAAGAAGATCACAAGACTTAGAATCAAAGCGCAACCAACTAACAAGGGAGCCATGTCTATACCCTGCCTTCTTTAATTGCTGCAAAAAGATCATTTTTCAGCTTGTCGAAGCGTCGAGTAGCCCGAATCGCTAACACAATTAAAATCCACATTTGAAACCATTCGTATATTGTCATAACTGCAATCTCTGCTAATGCTTTGCACTTGAGTATAGAAAAGATCCTTCCCAATTACACAAAGCAATAATCCACTCACTAATATTTTGTTGCTTCTGCTCATTACAGCCCATGAAGGGGAAAGTGATTTTTTTGCTTCGAGATTTAAAATGACTGAAAGGCTCTAATCTAATATCCCAAACCTCACCTATTTCATTTGTTATATCGAAAGCCAGTGCTTTCTGAGAAATCAAAGCAAAAAAGATTTCCTGCTCTGACTGCACTTTTTTCTCAAATGATAGCCCTAATGGTTCACATTCAGCTTCGATACCAGCTAAGCGGCTTTGAAACTCAGCTACTACAGGTATAAATGGCCTTAGCTCAACATTTTTGTATAGCTCTAAAAGTAACATACATTGCTCCTTAAAATTAGGCATGCCTAATTTTGAACACTGCCCTATTCTTGAAGTGATTAGTAATAGGTGTCGTAAAGCTCTCCACGTGATTGTGCATCTTCAGCTTCTTCACGCGACATAAATTCACCATCAGCGATAATATTGCCCATACCATCATTCAATTGATCTAGTTGCTCGTTTTCGTTCGACGACTGCTCATCGCTTGTAAATATACTTACCAGCAAGTAGATAGCCCCGACCAATACACACACAAACGTTTCAAGCATATTCATTCCTCCAAACTAAATTCGTTACAAAAGCAAAAGCTAAGTATTCCTTAGTATCTAGATTCAATTAAAGCTAAGAAACTCTTAGTTTTCAAGCTAAGAACAATAAATAATGAAAACTAATGACGAATCACCATTTCCAAAACGCTTAAAAGAGGCAAGAAAAGCTAAAGGGCTATCGCAAAAACAGTTGGGAATTTTGGCTGGAATGGATCAATTTGCAGCATCAGCAAGAATGAACCAATACGAAAAAGGAGTGCATTCTCCAGACTTTAAAACAGTGAAAGCTCTGGCTGATATTTTAGAAGTGCCAACTGCTTACTTGTATTGTGTTGAGGATGAATTAGCTAACAAAATTTTGAATTTCATGAACTGACAAGAAGGTTCAAATATTAGGGATTTATATGAAAAACAATCAGAATGAAATAATTAGCTTCATTAATAAAAACAAGGAACTACTCTCAGATATCACCCAAAATAAGTTATTAACAGAATCTCAGATGATAAAATTCGCCCGTGATTGTTCAATTACTGTCGGTGGGGCTGTGACTGGAGACCCAAGTAAATTTAAACGATTAAATTGGATAAGTTCTGATGAATTAGCAGAACAGCACAGGGTTGTGTTTCACCCATTTCGCCTTTTGCCTATTTATATAGCCATAGAACAATGCTCTTTAAGCATAACCCCTACTTCAACAATCGATAGGGATAACTTTTTTGATTTCCTGAAGCAGTATATGAATACGCACCCGAAATTAGAAGCTATCAAAAAAAGAGTCAATGAATACGACTTGATATCTAGTTTAGCAATAATACTGGAACCTTTATATTGGCCTTGTATCACATCACAAAAATCATTCAGTACTTTTTATGATGAAACTAAATTTGATAACCTGGTAAATTCCTATCAAAAGGATGTGCATAATTTACTAAAAAAACTAGATGTAGAGTTTTGGTCAAAAGCGCACACAGAGTTGAGATGTATTGCTGCAAAACTTGATGGCAATGAGAACTTATATGTACTTTTACGCCTATCCCCATGGGAAAAAAGAAAAAAATTAAAAAGTCACATAGCGGCAGCTTTGTGGATAAGACACATTGCAGAAGTAATAAGGCTTGGCTTTGAAAGTATTCATAAAGTTGAGTGGCCAGAGGAAGATATAGCTTTTTCTCAATGGACCTCCGAAGCCCGAGAACGAGCCTATGGCTCAATTTTTCCAATTAAAGATTCCGCAAAAAGCAAACCACATTTAGCTTTTGAGTTTGGGCTACACACAGGAAGCATTGTTCGATGGTACCTAGAGGGAGAAACTGAATACTTCGCTGCTAATCATATGTTACCAGGTGCTTCTAATGTAGGTATTGAACTTATAAACCTCAAAGGTGCTGTAGGGAAAGAGAAAGCTAACGCAGCTCTTAGGCTCTCCGATAACCTAAAACAAGATAGAAAACTGAGGCGTTTAAGCTTTATTACTTTTGATACTGATGTACGTCCAGTAGTAAAAGCAATCAATCAGCAATTAACTAAGAATGTAATAGTTGGTTATGTTAACGCAAATAACCCTGATTTTGAGTTTGGAAACTTCACTCTGAATGAGCTTATCGAGGTAGTTTGCCAATTAGAAATTGAAAATGATAATGATGTTTCAAGAATCAAAGAAGAAGACTGGAGTGAAGTAAAGACTGGTAAAGCATTTGAAGCTAAATATAAATCCTTCTCCTACGTGAGTAATAATGTGCTTAAAGGACCCAAGTGGGGCGTCGCTCTTGCAAAATATATGTTAGAAAAACCCTACATAGCGGAAACTCAAAAAATTCGCCCTTTTTACGAAACTTTCAGAAACTCTTTGATAGCCCTAAGAGTTAAATATGAATATCAAGAGCGATATTTTCGAATCGAACCAGATACATTTATTCTAAAGAATATTAATAAAAGTGAAAGTTAAATTGCACTTTCAATGCTCTAAATCATCAATTATAAACTGAGGCATCATGAGCAATTGCCTCCTCTTTTCTGGGCTTCGCCCATACCCCGCTATGTAGAAGCCTAAAATAGGCTTGCACATAGCGGGGTATGGGCTCTTGAGCACCTTACACGCAGATTTTTATTTGCAGATTGAAATATTAATTAAAGCTGCTAATCTAAATGTTAATCAAGCCCTACGGGCAAGAAAAAAACAGGCGCTTTTCTGCTGCCTTCAACACGTTGTTACATTCTCTGTAACCCCCATTTCAGAAGCTTTTAGCTTCATTATAAAACCAAGTCTTTTGATTTTTAGGCGCGATCAGTCCGAGCCTTACGCATGCGTAAAACAGGGGCGAATAGGCGTTAGCCGCTGAGCTTAATCAGCCAGTTTTTCTTACAATCACATCGGAGAATAACTATGACCTTTAATGCTAAAGCAGAAGCACAGCGCCTAAAAAATGAGAAAAAATTGATCAGTAAAAAACGATTTAAGCCATCCAAGCTCGATAAACATAAACAACGACTTCTGGCTCTTTACGAAGAAGATACGAATATAGCCAACCTACAAAGATGGCTCTTGCGTAAAGGAGTGAGAGCACATTGGACAACTGTAAAACGGTGGGTTGATAAAAATGCCTAAGTTCGCAAAACCAGAAACGCAAGCGGAAAAGCTAGCTAAAAACTTATTTAAGCACAAAATTATTAAATCTCTAGGTACTGCTCGAAGTTATAAAGCTGCACTTATAAAAATAGCTCGGTGGTCAAAAGATATTGGAATTAATGGTGTACAGGGTATGAGCCTTCAAGATGCTTATAAATATCTTGATTACCGCAGTGAGTTTGCTGGTCAAAAAACGTTGGATATGGAACGGCAAGCAATTCAAGCTATGTTTAAACTCAGTGGCAAACTTGGCCCTAAAGAAACGCTGACCGTAATAAAATCCGAAAAAGAGGTAATCGAAAAGTCTCGCGCATATATTCCTGCTCAAGCTCACGCAATCAGTGAACATCAAACTAGAAAATATAATTTATCTACACAAATAGCCTACGCAGCAGGGTTAAGAGCTCATGAACTTTTAACAATTGCCAGAGTATCAGAGCGAAAAGCAGATAGCCGTCCAGCACTAGACAGCAAATGGCTTGGTCGAGAAGGTTGTATTTATACAGTGAAAGGCAAAGGAGGCCTAATCCGTGATGTACTAATACCTAACGCACTGGCTACACAGCTAGAACAAAGGCGCTTAGCGCAGCCTATAACGGTTCGTGATAGGGAAATTAACTATTTGCAACGTTATGATATTGGTGGTGGTCATAAATGGTCATGCTCATTCTCAAAAGCATCTAGCCGCACACTCTTTTTTTCTAATGGCGGGCATGGCCTTAGGCATAGCTACGCGCAAGAGAGAATGGCTGAGCTAAGGAGTTTCGGATTAAGTAGGGCAATAGCTCTCGAAACAGTATCGCAAGAGCTAGGCCATTTCAGGGCTGAAATAACTGAGGTTTATTTAAGGTAAACTCTTTAACCTTCGATCCTTATAAGGCTCTCAAGCAAATCTAATTTTTTTATTTCATCATCAAGTTGCTGGCGAGCTTTTAAGAGTTTAGCCTTATCCGGAGGGAGATCTAGCGCGGACGTTAACTGTTCGATAGATTTACTTTTTCTTATAGCCACCACCAAAAAGAATATGTACTCATGAATAATATTCATTAATAAATAAGCGTACTTTTCTGCCTCTTCAAATTGTTGCCCATTGTGAATTGCCATATTACGTTTCTTTCGCAAAAGCTCTAACTCAAGTCTGAGGTGAAATTTATCCTTAAATAAAATTAATGTTCTTGCAATTGTAACATCATAATTTTCTTTCCCTGTAAATGTTAATGACTCTAATAGTGACCACATAGCTAAAAATGAACTATTCATATTAGCAGTATCAAGAGAAACACAATAGCGATTCAATATTTCAAGAAAAAACTTTCGACTCCCGCAATCCTCAATACCACTAGATAGCTTATGATAAAAAACTTTAGCTCTCTCATAACTTTTAGAGACATTCAATGATGAAGTTTCATAGCTAAAATTTGGATCAAACCAATAAAAAGGAGAAGCTTTATCGCCATTTTCCATATGAAGTGAGTGATATGGATATTTGGTTATCTTGTTGATTGGAGCAGGCTTCCCAAACGAAGTTCTAGTATTGTTATGATTAAAAAAAATATTAAATATTCCACGCCAATAGTCTAGTTGCTCAAGCGCAACCTCTGCTGCAGCGTGTTCGCACCTTGCGCACACTTCTATGACAACCCAAGAGTAACATTTTTGATTAATTTTAGGGTACACCGTATGCACCTCTTGAAAGTCATAACTTTTTTTAAATTTTTTTGGAAAATATTTCGAAATCGTTATTATAGATTTAGGAGTTTTAATCAAGCGCTTGCTTTTTAAACCAGTTATAGATACTGCAGTAATCAAATAGTATTTTTTTGATTCTTTTGCCAAATACTCTGCTTCTAACTTTTTTATTTGACCTCCGATATAACCACTTTGCAACTGTTCCATATCAGCTGCGTGCCAAACAGCATCATGTAATATTTGCTCTTTAACCGCATCAGGAACTTCAGAATCAAATCGGACTAACTCTTTTAGAAGCATTAGGTAATTATCAAACCGTCTCGAATTAAAAGCTGATTTAAAACTTTTTTTAGTTACGATCATTCCACACTGCTGGCCATCTTTTAATTTTAATTTCTCTATTCTGGAAAGAAGTTCATTAACAGAAGAAGAGTCGGTCCATTTTGACTTTGCCATTAAACATTCCTGATGATTATTGAATCTCAGTGTATGTTAATGGATTAGAGCTCTAAATACATAGATACTCAGTTAAAACAATTTGAATAAATAATTTGCAGTTTTCACGTATAAACATTTTTGATATCTAAGATTTTGACTTAATATAAAAAGTAGCACAGAGGTAGCACAGGGTGATTTCTGTTAGTAGGTGTTTACTTAGGAAGCTTGTAAAAATGGTGGCCCCTCCCAGACTTGAACTGGGGACCTAACGATTATGAGTCGTGTGCTCTAACCAACTGAGCTAAGGGGCCATTGTATTAGCGAAAGCTAAATTTTTTGATGCGTTTAGCAGGTTTAACTGACTAAAGCGGGATGCAGTATAAAAAGTTTTTGTAACCTTGTCACTAGCAAAACCCTTTATTTTAACAATCACTAAATCAACTGCTCAAATAGTAAACTCTTTGTTTTTACAACGACCTTAAAGCATGCCGATTAGTTTCTAGCCTCCGACATTGTTCTAGATCAAATAGCTAAATCACTAAACTCGTTAAAATAGCCGCTCAATCAATTGCGGAGCGCTGACTGTGATAAATTTACCTAGCTGGGATCAATCTCTGATCAACAAGTACAATATTTCTGGGCCTCGATATACATCTTACCCAACAGCATTGTCTTTAGCTGATGGTTATAACCAACAAGATATGATTAACGCGATTGCGGCATCGAAAAGCCGTTCTTTATCCTTGTATATCCATATCCCTTTTTGCAGTCAGCTTTGTTATTACTGTGGTTGTAATAAAGTAATCACTCGTCATCAATCTAAAGCCGATTTATACCTAGATAATTTAGCGCTTGAAATTGCTGAGCAAGCAACACTTTTTGCCGATTATAAGGTTGAGCAATTGCATTTAGGGGGTGGTACGCCAACGTTCTTATCGGCAGAGCAAATGAGTCGCTTAATGGCATTGGTTGAACAGCATTTTAATTTTGCTGATGATGCCGAGCGCGGTATTGAGATTGACCCTCGCTCTTTAGCTGATGGCATGCTAGTTCATTTACGTAAGCTTGGCTTCAATCGTGTTTCGTTTGGTATTCAAGATTTCAATGATGCTGTGCAACTGGCGGTTAATCGCCCGCAAAGTGTGCAATCTGTAAAAGGCTTGATTAGTGAGGCTCGTGAACTTGGCTTTAAGTCTATTAATGCCGATATGATTTACGGTTTGCCACTGCAAACACCAGAGAGCTTTAAAGAGACGATTGCACAGCTGATAGAGTTAAACCCTGATCGCGTGTCGGTATTTAACTATGCCCACTTACCAGATAGATTCGCAGCACAGCGTAAAATTAAAGACGCTGACTTACCATCTGCGGGCGATAAGCTCACTATGTTCAAAAATACCCTTGAGCAGATGTTAGCGGCGGGTTATCAGTTTATCGGTATGGACCACTTTGCCCGTAAAGACAATGAACTGGCAATTGCACAAAACGCGGGTCAATTACATCGTAATTTCCAAGGTTATACAACGCATGGCCAATGTGACTTATTAGGTTTGGGTGTGTCGTCGATTTCACAAATTGGCAATGCCATTTTACAAAACGAAAAAGAGTTAAAACACTATTACAAAGCCGTGCAAGAAGGCTTTGGCAGTGCAGTCTGTAAAGGTGTTGCTTTAACTGATGACGATACGTTACGTGCCGCAGTGATCAAACAATTGATCTGCCAGTTTGAGCTGGATATTCCTGCAATCGAAAAGCAGTTTAATATCAACTTTGCCAGCTACTTCTGCGAGGCACTACAAGCACTTGACCCGCTACTGGCTGATGGCTTGGTGTCTGTGAGCCAAGAAAAAATCACAGTAACAGCCCGTGGTAATTTATTTATTCGTATTATTTGTATGTGCTTTGATGCGCACCTACAACAACAAATCAAGCAAACTCGTTTCTCACGAGTTATCTAACCCAACAAAAAGCAGAGCCTAGGCTCTGCTTTTTATTTTGCTTAAATCACTGCACGTATGTTTAATTGAATACGACGTTTTCGCTGCCTGGGGCTGCTTTAAACTCTTCAATGATACGTACGCAATCTGCTTTTATCTCATCGCTAAGTTGCTCTTCAGCACGCCAGCGAGTGGTGTCCATTTTAAAAATCTCTTTTTTAGAGTATTTCTTACGGGCATCATGGGTTGGCATGTCTTTAACTACTTCGTACATTTTAAATATGCCTGGGTAGCGCTCACTTAACTCAAACTCTTCTGCAAAGCTGTATTGAGAGATCAGCACCCAAATGCGCAAGCTGCCTTCTGAGAACTCACATTGCTCTTCATTCATTGCACGGGCAATTAAATGAATGCTATCGGCTAACTTTGCATTACGCTTTGTTCTTGATGCCGCAAGCTTTTGCTCATGCTCAGCTTGCTTCTTGGCGATAAGCTTATTTTGCTCTTTTAGTTTATACAGAAGTTGTCCTGCATAAAACGCAAGCCCTGCGATAATTGCCGCACCAATTACGATGGCAATAATCAAGGTTGTGCTCATCGCTCATCCTCATCTTCGTCATCAAACCATTCGTTCGCTAAATCGTCAGATAAGTACTTATCGAAGTCTGATTCACCTTCATCGTAAAAATCATCTTCAAAGTCATCTTCGTACTCGTCTTCATCATCTTCGATACCTAATAGCTCACATAGAGCTTGGTGACGAGCAATACGACTATTAAAGTACTTAGCGTCTTTACCTGTTAGTAACTCGCCACGCTCATGACGTTCTACCAGTTTCAGAAGACGCTCGTCATTTTCTAGCGCTTCTAGCTCTTGCTCTGGCGTTAACTCAGGCTCAGTTACTTTCTTCAGCTCAACCATTGGCTTTAAGTTGCGTTTCATTTCAACTTTTGGCTCAGCCTTAGGCGCAACTAAAGAAATCGGCTTTTTACTACCAACACGCTTATCTTTCGGTTGATTGTTCGCAGCAGTGTTTTCTGCACTTTGTGCATCTGGCGCATTTCGAGACCCAGGTTTAGCACCTTTCGTCTTTTTAACTCGCTGCTCTTTTAACGCGCGCATCTCTCTAAGCTTTTCTTTACTTAGACGTACAGGACCATTCGATGGAATTTTACGCGACTTTTTCTTTCTACTCATATCTTGATCATCTCACTTAAGAGGTTGTGCACAACGCCTGTGTGGCATTGTAATGCTGGCATAACCAGAAGAATTCGATGTGCGGATGTGGTTGGTCAACTTGACGAACTGCGCACTTTTCATACTTTTAGTACAAACGGTGGCTATTGTAACAGGACAAATAAAAAGGCGGTAGAGAAAACATCTCTACCGCCTACTAATCTGAGCGCCAATTATCTGGACACTTCTCCCTTCGACTTTTTAGTCTTTATTATTTTTATTATTATTGTTTTTCCATTTTGTTATTGTTTTAACCTTCCGTGTAGCATTCCATTTTGTTTTTATTATTAAACTTCCATGAGCTTTTATTATTCTCGGTCAATCCTGACGCTTTTTTGTTATTTCCTTTAGGACACCTAACCAGTGTCAACCCCTAAAGACTTGCCGCAATCACTTTCCTTATTACATTGTCCATGTTGTTTTTGCTGTCTCAGCGACAGTGGTTAATTTACTCATTAATAATTTTGTTACAACTAATTTATATAATTTTTCTTACAGATAAGATATTGCAACAAGATCAAATCAACCAATAACAAAGACTTACAATTAAAAGTGAAATAAAAATAAGATTTAGCTTACAGCTCGATATGGTCAATGTCTCACAAGAGTGTGGGATATTTCGACATGGATTAAATACAAAAAAAGCAGCTTGCGCTGCTTTTTTCACACTAATCACATATTACTGCGCAGTATTACTACTGGCAATCAGACTTTAGTGTAAGCCACCTAAGTATTTTGAAAGTACTTCGATGTCTTTGTCTGTTAACTTTTTAGCGATGTCTTGCATCATACCGTTTAAGTCGTTATTACGCGTGCCATCACGGAATTTTTCAAGTTGTGACTTGATGTATTCTGGATGTTGGAACGAAATTTTCGGGAATTTTGCAAGTGATGTACCGTTACCACGTGGACCGTGACACGCAGCACATGCTGGAATACCACGCTCTGCATCACCGGCTTTATAAAGCTGCTGACCAACTTCTACTACATCTTTAGGTGTTGCACCTTCAGACATATTTAAAGAAGAGAAGTAAGCTGCTAGGTCTTTCATGTCTTGATCGCTAAGCGGCATAGCCATACCACTCATTACTGGATCCATACGACCTTCTTTGCCGCCAGATGTCATACCTAATTTCAAATCTTTTAATTGTTTATAGATATAATCTGCGTGTTGGCCTGCAAGCTTAGGGTAGATATTAACCGGCGCATTACCGTCTGGGCCGTGACAAGCCGCACACGTTGCCGATTTCTCTTTACCTGCGTTTACATCGCCATCAAATGCTGTTGCGTTGCTTGCTGACAACGTACCAAGCAATATAGTTAAAGATAGTGCTATTTTTTTCATGGTGAATTCTCTGTTTCCGACCCTGTATCATCTACAATATGGATGTTGTGATTTCTATATTCTACACGATAATAAATTCTCTGGCACGTTTTCTGCCCACATTAAGCTCATAATTTATAGGGATTTGACTTAGATTAAGTTTCTACCTAGTAATTTTCCTAATTCAAAGCCAATTTAGCACGCTTAAATACGCTTTTGAATGCTGCTTTAATAGTATAAAATACGTGCCTTAAGTGGAAATTAGCCACTGTTCGTTATTATTTATAAAAGACTAGGAGAGCCTGTGCTCAAATCTCGTATCAAATACAATACTGCGTCCTTTGTTACCAGCGCACCTGATATCTCACGCTTACCTGCTGATACGGGGATTGAAGTCGCGTTTGCTGGTCGCTCTAATGCGGGTAAATCAAGTGCCCTAAATACGTTAACAGATCAAAAATTAGCACGTACCTCTAAAACACCAGGTCGTACTCAGTTGATCAATACGTTTGAGCTAGATGCCGACAAACGCCTTATCGACTTACCGGGTTATGGTTTTGCGAAAGTGCCTATCGAAATGAAAAAGAAATGGCAAAAATCGCTAGGTGAATACTTACAAAAGCGTCAAAGCTTAAAAGGTATCGTTGTTTTAATGGATATTCGTCATCCGTTAAAAGATTTAGACCGTGACTTAATCGATTGGGCTGTGGGCAGTGAAATACCTGTGCTTGCACTTTTAACTAAAGCCGACAAGCTCAAACAAGGTGCGCGTAAAGCACAAGTTTTACAGGTTCGCCGTGAGTTAAGTAACTTAGAGGGTGATATTACTGTACATGCCTTCTCTTCACTAAAAGGCACAGGTTTACCAGAAGTTGCTAAAAAGCTCGATGAGTGGTTCTTAGGGCCTATTGAAGTTGAAGCACCTGAGTCTGATGACGAACAACCAGAAGCTTAATCGCTTAGGCCAAGTAATAACGCTTGGCTAATGATTCTATATAGTAGCCCTGCTCGTCTGAGCAGGCTATTTCAGCCCACTGATAATAAACATTTCTCGATACCCTCGCAGCCAAGCCATGCGCTAATTGAAGATAAGGCACACTAACCCCCTCAAATTCTCTTAGTAATAGTGGTTGCTTTGCTGATACCAACCATGCACGCTGTAAATTATCGACACAACAAAGTGCACGGCCTTGCTCTGTCTCTTCAAAGCGCCAATCAACAATAATAAAAGGCACATCAATGACGGTGATTGCCATTTTCTCAACAGGTGTTTTTAAAAAGTAACTATCGGCTTCTTTGCAAAGCACAGAGGCAAAGAGTTTTACCATTGCCTCGCGCTTTATTTCACTGCCGGCATAAAACCACAGCCCTTGCGCATCAATCGTTATTGGCAATTGCCCACAATTTTGTGGTTGCCATTGATCAAAAGGTTTATCGGGCGCTTGAAGTGCGGCTTCTAATTCGGCAAGTGATTGCATTACTTTTCTTTATCTAGCGTCAAAGAAAATGTTACAGGTACAGCTGTCGCAATTGATGGTAAACCCGCAAGTTTTTGTAACTCACTAATACCTTCTGTTACTTTGAAGTCACTTGCATTAATAATCACCGGCGTAAACGATGAAACAGTCACATCGCCTTTCGGTGACATATTGGCAAGCACATCTATTGTTAGCTCTTTCTTGTTGCCGTGAAAATCTAATTCAGCTTTCAAACCTTTAAGCACATGTTGACCAGGTTTTAGCGTTAACAGCGCTTTGCTTAAATCCGCAGTTAACACTGCATTAGGAAATTTAGCTGTTTCGAACAACAATTTCGTCATGCGCTCATTACGGATAGGGATCAGGGTTTCAACCGATGTCAGATCGATCATTAACTTAAATTGACCTTGTTCGTTAAGTGTACCCGACACGTTTTTGAAATGATGCGCTTCTGCAACTGAATTCTTTTTGATAGACACAAAGCTCACATTGCTTTGCTCATTATTAACTTGCCAGTTTGCGCTGGCTAAAGGGGCAACTAAAATACTCGATAATGAAAAGGCAGCAATTGCCATAGATTTAAACATAACGCATTCCTTCGAAAGTAAATAAGAATCACTTTGATGGTATCACTTGCGTTAATTTGTGCAATGAATTGTATGATAAGAGAAAGAAAAAGCGACTCACTCAACAAGGAGTGAGTCGGTATAGCAAACTGGGGAGAAGCTATCAATACGTTGCATCCTTTCAGATGCATCATCAACAGGATGTCCTACAGGATGAGGACGGCGCGGACTTTAACAAATACCAGATTAAAAATAAATTGCCGAGCCGCAGAAACAACACAAATTGATAAACAAATAACGAATCACTAAAACCATCTTTTCTTGTTTACCTAAAATTAACATTACAGCAAGCCAATATTTAGGGTAAAGTGAATCAACAGCACGCAAAAATCAGGCTTTTTTAAGGCTTGTTAGTGATAAAAATTGCAGTAGAAGAGTAAAAGGTATGAAAAAAATCCCCTTAATTTTATTTGCTACCTTACTTTTTTTAATAACTCCCTACTGCCATGCCAAAAAAACAACGACACAATACCCGGTAGTTTTAGTTCATGGGTTAATGGGATTCGATAACCTACTCGGCCTCGATTATTTTTATAATATTGCTGAAAGCCTTAGCCAAGATGGTACCTTGGTGTTTACGCCGGCGGTCTCTGCTATTAATAGCTCTGAGGTCCGGGGCGAACAATTACTCACTCACGTAAAAGCAATTTTAGCACTGACAGGCGCCAATAAAGTAAACTTGATTGGTCACAGCCAAGGCGCGCAAACAGTGCGCTACGTTGCATCTGTCAGACCTGATCTGATTGCCTCAGTAACCAGTATTGGCGGTGCAAACTATGGCAGTGGCATTATTGATCTAATTAGTCAAAAGCTACCTGCGAACTCTCAAGCTGAACATACCGCGCGGTTCATATTTGATGGGGTTGGTGGGGTTATTTCACTGCTCTCAGGCCACAGCCAATTACCGCAAGATACACTCGGTGCTTTAAGTAGCTTAAGTACACAGGGCGCTGACGTATTTAATCAAAAATACCCTGAAGGTTTACCAGAAAATAAGTGCGATCAAGGTCAGTTAGTTGCCGAAAATGGCGTGTACTATTTTTCGTGGAGTGGTACAGCAGCACTTAGTAATATACTGGATCCCACCGATTTGCCCATGCTGCTCGGTTCATTACTTATTTTAGGCAAAGATGATGGCCTAATATCACGCTGCAGCAGCCATTTAGGCCACGTAATTAAAGATAATTATGACATGAACCACTTAGATGAGATTAATCAGTTCATTGGTTTACACAATTTTCGCGAAGTTGACCCTATTGAGCTTTATCGTCAACACGTAAAGCGGTTGCAGGAGTTGGGATTATAAACAAGTTAGCAAGTTAGCAAGTTAGCAAGTTAGCAAGTTAGCAAGTTAGCAAGTTAGCAAGTTAGCAAGTTAGCAAGCCTAAATGACTTAGCTTGCGCGTCAAGTAACTCACTAACTTTACTCTTTCCCCTTGTAACTCGCTAACTTTTAAGCTGATAGCTGACAGCTTTCATTTTTTCGCGACTATTAGTGCGCCTGTTGCCAGTTGTCACCGCTGTCGGCTTCAACAATCAGAGGCACATCAAGAGTCGCGGCTTCTGACATTAGCTTACAAATTTCAGCTTTATAGTCGTCAACACACTCTTCTTTAATTTCGAACACTAATTCATCGTGCACTTGCATAAGCAACTTCACTGAACCTTCAGCTTGCGCATTCACCCACTGATGAACTTTTAGCATCGCTTTTTTGATGATATCAGCAGCAGTACCTTGCATTGGCGCGTTTATCGCAGCACGCTCAGCAGCTTTACGACGAGCACCGTTACGGGCATTGATTTCTGGTAAATGTAAACGACGACCAAAAATCGTTTCTACATAGCCTTTATCAGCCGCTTTTTCACGGGTTGTTTCCATGTACTCAAGTACGCCAGGGAAACGCTCGAAGTATTTATCAATATAATGCTGTGCTTCATGACGTGGTACGTCTAATTGACGTGATAAACCAAACGCCGACATGCCATAAATTAAACCAAAGTTAACTGCTTTCGCTTTACGACGCATATCGCTGGTAACCTCTTCAAGGCTAACCCCGAAGACTTCTGCCGCTGTTGCACTGTGTACATCTAAACCATTCGCAAACGCAGTAAGTAGGCCTTTATCTTGTGATAAGTGCGCCATGATACGTAATTCAATTTGGCTGTAATCGGCAGCCACAATTTTATGGCCTGGTGCAGCAATAAAGGCTTCACGAATACGACGACCTTCTTCTGAACGAATTGGAATATTCTGTAAGTTAGGATCCGTTGAACTTAAACGCCCCGTTGCCGTTACTGCTTGATGATAAGAAGTATGCACTCGCTTCGTGCGCTCATTAACCATCAGCGGAAGTTTATCTGTGTAGGTTGATTTAAGTTTAGATAAACCACGGTGCTCAATAATCACTTTTGGTAATGGATAATCATGAGCAAGTTCTTGCAATACTTCTTCTGCCGTCGAAGGTGCACCCTTAGGTGTTTTCTTGATAACAGGCAGCTCAAGCTTTTCAAATAAAATAACTTGCAGCTGCTTAGGTGAACCTAAGTTAAACTTTTCACCAGCCATATCATAGGCTTCTTGCTCAAGCTCTAACAGGCGTTCGCCTAAACGTTGGCTGTGAGCAGCCAGCATGTTGCTATCAATTGCAACACCAGTACGCTCAATATCAGAAAGCACTGTGACAAGTGGTAACTCAATATCTTCGAATACTGACTTCAACTGGCTATCAGCATCAATTTTTGGCCATAACACTTGGTGAAGACGAAGTGTTATATCTGCATCTTCAGCAGCATAAGGCGCAGCTTTTTCTAGCTCAATTTGATTAAAGGTTAACTGCTTCTTACCTTTACCAGCAATATCTTCAAAGCTGATATTTTTGTGACCAAGGTATTTCAGTGCCAACGAGTCCATATCATGGCGGCTGCCTACACTATTAAAGACATACGACTCCAGCATAGTGTCGTATTTAATACCTTTTAACTCAAAGCCAGCATTCGCTAATACGCTTTTATCGTACTTAAGGTTTTGCCCAACTTTCGCTTTATTTTCGTCCGCTAAAATTGGGCCAATTTTTGCCATTACCGTTTCTAGGCTTAATTGCTCAGGCGCATCCGGGTAATCATGAGCAACAGGAATATAAGCCGCTTCACCCGCTTTTACCGCAAAGCTCATACCAACCAATTGTGCTTGCATATAATCAAGGCTGGTTGTTTCAGTATCAAAAGCAAATAATTCTGCGTCGTTTAACTGCGCCACTAAGGTATCAAGTTGCTCTTCGGTTAAAATCGTTTCGTAATGCGCATCAGCGACTTTTGGTAGTTCATTTGCTTCTGTTGGCACATCTAAATGCGTGTCAGCATCTTTAGGATTATCAAGTAGCTCAGCTAACCAACGACGGAACTCACATTCCCCATAAAGTGCAATCAGTTCATCACGGTTAGGCTCTTGCAACTTAAAGGTTTCAAGATCTGACTCAACCTCAACATCACACTTAATTGTTGCTAATTCATAGCTAAGTGGCAGATGATCCAGCGCTGCGGCAAGTTTTTCACCAATCTTACCTTTGATCTCACCAGCATGGTCCATTACACCTTGTAATGATCCATATTTTTGTAGCCATTTCACCGCTGTTTTAGGACCACAACCATCAACACCAGGGATGTTATCGACTTTGTCACCCATTAAAGCTAAGTAATCAATGATCAGCTCAGGGCCAACGCCAAATTTTTCAACCACGGTTTCAGGATCTGAAATGCTATCTGTCATGGTGTTGATCAGCGTGACATGTTCATTAACAAGTTGCGCCATATCTTTATCGCCAGTCGAGATCAGTACATGACGTTGCTGCTCTGAAGCAATACGCGCAAAGGTACCAATAACATCATCAGCTTCAACACCTTCAATACTAATCAGCGGGAAGCCCATTGCTTTAATAATGTTATGCAGTGGTGCGATCTGTGTGCGTAAGTCATCCGGCATAGGTGGACGATTCGCTTTGTATTCGCTGTACATGTCATTTCTGAAGGTTTTACCTTTGGCATCAAAGACCACCACCATATGTGACGGATCATATTGCTTGATCAAACTCTTAAGCATATTCACTACGCCATAGATTGCGCCTGTCGCTTCACCTTTTGAATTAGTTAGGTGCGGTGGCGAATGATATGCACGGAATAAATACGAAGAACCATCTACAAGAATAAGTGGATTTTCAGGGATCTGAGCCATGGTGAAATTGGATCCTAATTGAATAACATTAAATTGTTTGTAAGCATGCCATAAGGCTTTAAAGAAAACGACTGTGAATTATTAACCAATAATTGTTTCTTCAATAGCAAGCTGTGGATAACTTTGTAGATAACAAACACAGATAAACCTCCCGAAATGTAAAAACATTTAGGAAATTTTAATAAGTTCATGTTTTGATTTAAAAAAGATATTACGACGTTCTTTTTTTATTATTTTTGTCCGATGTGGAAAACGGTTTTAGCAGCGATAACCTTTTGCTTATTCGAAACCGAATTAACATCCCTTTTCATAACCGGAGGAGTATTCTAGCATAATGGATCAAAGATCATAGCGATCCTTTATACTTTTTTTTTCGTTAGTAATTTAGAAAAAGGCATAAACAGCTATTCATCATGCTTTGCGAGTTATTAAGCGGCGAAATTTTTTATTTTGTAGGCTGACTCGTATCCTTGTTAAACTAAAGCAAGTCGCATTAAGGAGAGTTCTAAAATGAAAAAAGTTGCTGTAATTTTAGCAGGTTGCGGTGTTTATGACGGCGCCGAAATCAACGAAGCTGTATTAACCTTATTACATATCGCAAAAGCTGGCGCGAGCTATGAATGCTTTGCACCCGATATCGAACAAATGCACACCATTAATCACTTAACCGGTGAAGAAATGACACCTAACCGTAATGTGTTAGTTGAAGCTGCGCGTATTGCTCGTGGTGAAATTAAAGCCCTTACAGAGCTAGATGTGAATGAGTTCGACGCCTTGATCGTACCAGGTGGCTTTGGGGCCGCGAAAAACCTATCAGATTTTGCCGTTAAAGGCGCAGATGCCCAAGTTCAAAGTGATGTACTTACCACTGCTAAAGCCTTTGTCGATGCCAATAAAGCGGCTGGGTATATTTGCATTGCCCCTGCCATGCTGCCACTTATTTATGGCAAGGGTGTCAAAACCACCATTGGTAACGACGCAGATACAGCAGCAGCAATCGAGCAGCTAGGCGGTGCACATCAAAACTGTGCAGTGAATGATGTTGTTGTTGATCAGCAGCATAAAGTCGTCACAACCCCTGCTTATATGTTGGCACAAAGCATTTTAGATGCTGACGCAGGTATCGAAAAATTAGTCAACAAAGTGTTAGAACTCGCTTAATCATCGGGCAAAAAGCCAGCTACTAATGCAGGCTTTTCTTGCGCTAACGCAAAAAAATGACGGTTTTTCTCAAGAAAAAGCCTTTTAGATCATTTTATAAATTGTGGCTTAGCGTTATAATCGTTCTAATTTCCGTCAGATATCGTGATTGATCACGTTCAAATCGAAGTGAGCAAGGCAAAATGAAAAAACTATCAGCTGCATTATTACTGCTAGCAACAACGGCATATGCACAAGCATATGACAACTCTTTGACTGAAGACGCAATTAAAAAGCGTCTAGCGCCAATTGGTTCTGTATATCTAGAAGGTGATAAAGCTGCGGCCGCTGCTGAACCTACAGGTCCTCGTTCTGGTGAACAAGTTTACCAAGCAGCATGTTTTGCATGTCATGGTACTGGCGCACTAGGTGCACCTAAATCAGCTGATGATTGGGCTCCTCGTATCGCTAAAGGTAAAGATACACTTTTAAACCACGCGCTTAACGGTTTCAACGCGATGCCTCCTAAAGGTACGTGTATGGATTGTTCTGAAGATGAAATCAGCGCTGCTATCGATTTCATGACTAGCAAGTAACAGTCTAAAAACTAATACTAAGGGCTTAATTTTATTAAGCCCTTTTTTTGTGCCTGTTTTTAACCGCTAGGCTAAGGCTGTAGCCAAATTAACCCCATCATAAATTACTATTTTGTTAACACCTGTTACTTGACGATCTAATAAAAAAGTGGAACTATAAAGGACGAAATTTAAACAATAATAAGATCTGGTTCTAAATCATTGGAAGATTCAGCAACACACATTGATAAGCTAGAGCGAAAAAATGCTCGCTTAAAATCGCTTTTACAAAAGTATAAGCAATCACATCACTTGCAACATGCTCTTTTACAATTATCAGAGCAAGCAAGCACTGTTGCCGAATTAACCCTACTCTACCCTGCTATTCATAACATTCTGCAAGACTACATTCCGAGCAGAAACTTCTTCGTTGTGTTACATAACCCGGTTTACGATAACCTTGAGTTATCTTACTTTGCCGATGAAAAAGATGGCCTTTCAGTACCGTTAAAATATGAGCAGTACTTTAAAGAAGGCCTTACGGGTTATGTATTTAAGCACGGTAAAACCAGCTACTTTACCAAACAGCAAACAGAGCAAGCACTAGAACAAGGTTTATTTAAAGCGTTTGGTACACCTGCCGAGCATTGGGTTGGCGTGCCCGTTTACCGTGAGCAAGTCATTATTGGCGTCATGGTCGCGCAAAGTTACGACAAAAAACAAGGCTATTCAGAGCAGCAAATTGAATTGCTAGAAGCGATGTCATTATATTTGGCAACAGCGATTGAACGAGTTAAAAAACGTGAGCTGCTTGAGTCTGAAGTTAAAATTCGCACCCGTGCTCTGACACAAAGCAACCAAGCTTTAAACGACGAAATTCAACAACGTAAAAATGCCCTCGACCGCCAGCAAATCCTGTTCAAAATCTCGGAGCTAGCAACACAAAGTAAAAACCTCGACGATGTATATCAGCATGTCCATAACATTATAAAAACCATTACCTATGCAGATAACTTATACATTGCCCTATACGATGAACAATCGCACTGGCTGAGTTTTCCTTACTGCGTCGATGAATTTAATGATAATGCTCTGCCGCGGCCTTTCGCTAAAGGTTACAGTGAACTGGTGCTCAGCACTGAAAAGTGCCAAGTCATAGACAGTGAAAGAGCAAAAGAACTTATCAAGTTAGGCGTAGTAGAAAGGCCTGTTAATGTACCACCAGAGCGTACCGCCACGAGTTGGTTAGGCGCGCCGCTGAAAACTTCGCAAGGTGTTATCGGTCTCATTGTTTGCCAAGCTTACAATAATAAGCATGAGTTTAGTCAGGATGACTGTGAGTTAATCACCTTTGTCTCGCATCAGATAGCTAACGTTATTCAAACCCACTTGGCCAACCAAGAGTTAAAACTTAGTCACCAAAAACTTGAGCATCGTGTTACTGAAAAAACCAAAGAACTTCGCCAAGCCAATATGCATCTGCAAATGCAAATTGAAGAGCGTAAAAAAATAGAACAACAGCTGTATCACGATGCACACCATGACTCACTGACGAGTTTACCGAATCGCAGTTTATTCTTAACTCAACTTGAAAAAACATTGCAGCATTACCAGCGCTACCCAGAGCAGCAGTTTGCAGTGTTATTTATTGACCTCGATAAATTTAAAGACATCAACGATCACCTTGGTCACCAAGCAGGCGATCAATTTTTAATTGGTGTTGCCGAGTCTTTCTCGCATTGTATTCGTGAGCACGACCTACTCGCGCGCTTAGGTGGTGATGAATTTGTGGTGTTGCTAACTCACTTAACTGAGCAACAGCAAGCCCAAGATGTTGCTAAGCGTATCATCGAAATAATGAGAAAACCTTTCTGTATGAAAGGTCAGTGCATACAAAGTGGCGCCAGTATCGGTATTACCTACTCGAAACCAAGCTACAAGCACACCGATGAAATTATTCGCGATGCCGACGCCGCCATGTATTACGCGAAAAATGCAGGCCGTAATCGCTTTGAATGTTTCCATCCGCTGCTTAATGCAAGCAATGTCCAGCATGATGCTGACAATATGCATCACTTAGATGATTTGCCTATGCACTTTAGAAGTGCCGAAATCATTACCTTGGATGAGCAAACTCGCGAAGAATCTTTACTCGAAGCATTTGGCGAGCACCCTGTACTTGGCAGCACCAGCTTTGAAGTGCTCAAGAAGTTTGCGACCGATAGAGTTCAGCACTTTGAAGTTGAACTCAGCCTACTGAAACAAGCCTTTACCCTAGCAAGCAACAGCAAACTCGAAAAAGTCCTGTTTCCTTGTTCTGGATTAGTGCTAGAGCGTATTAATTTTCAAGCACTGTGTAAGTTATTAAAAGCCCATGATGCAAATAGAATGTGTCTATTATTCAACGAACAAGAAATTCGTTACGCATCAGCGGTGCAAATTGAAAATTTAAAAAACCTGGTCGCTCAAGGGTTTTCAATTGGTTTGAATGAGTTTGCCAAAGATCGCTGTGAGTTAAACTTACTAACTGAGTTCCAATTCGATTACTTGTTATTAAGTTCAACGTTCAGTAAGCGTGTACTACAGCAAGAAAACTATCACTTACAATTGCAAGGTGTACTAGCGATTACTAAGCTGCAAAATATCCAAGTAATCGCGAAAGGCCCGTCGATTTTTAACTACCGCACATTACTCGATAAGCACGGATTGTCGTTGTTTATTGGTAAGCAACATGCGCTGGCGCCCTTCGAACACGAAGCACCAAGCGCACAATTTATTACTTCTTAAGCATCGCTCTTAAGTTAGCTACACGGGCTTGGCCTTTTTCCATACGCTCAGCCTGTGAAGACGGTGGCTTTTTCGCTTCAAAGGCTAAGTCATCTTGTGGTAACTCTTGCACAAAACGACTGAGCTCAGTATCTGACGTTTCACCAAATTGACGACGTAACTTAGCATAGGTCATTACCAACTCTTGCTGAGCACGCGTTATACCTACATAAGCGAGACGACGCTCTTCTTCAACGTTATCTTCATCGATACTGACTTGGTGTGGTAATAGACCTTCTTCCATGCCAACCATAAACACATACGGATACTCCAAGCCTTTTGACGCATGCAGCGTTAGTAATTGTACCGCGTCAGATTCGTCTTCTTCTTCGTTACGCTCAAGCATATCGCGCAGGGTCAGTTTACTGACCACTTCAGCAAGGTTCAGCGGTGGATTATCTGCATCCCCTGTTAGCATGTCGGTGATCCAACGATAAAGCTCTGACACGTTTTTCATGCGCATTTCAGCGGCTTTTGCACTCGGTGATGACTCATATAGGTAAGCTTCGTAGTTAATTTGCCTAACTAACTCTTTCACAGCTTCAAGGGTATCGCCGCGTACCGCATTATCAGAAAGCTCAACCACCCAACGAGCAAAGCCAGCTAAGGCATTAAAACCACGGCCTTTTAAGCGGTGTGCAAGTTCAGGTTCAAAACAGGCTGCAAATAAACTGATGTGCTTTTCATTAGCAAGCGTACCTAACTTTTCCAAAGTGACCGTACCAATTTCACGACGTGGCGTATTAACAATACGTAAAAAGGCATTGTCGTCATCTTGGTTCACCAATAGGCGTAAATACGCCATGATATCTTTAATTTCTGAACGCGAGAAAAATGACATGCCGCCGCTGATCTTATAAGGAATACGGTTGCTCATAAGTGCTTTTTCAAACACCCGCGCTTGGTGATTACCACGATATAGAATCGCGTAATCTTTATAGCTGGTGCGCTTCATGAATTTATGAGAAATGATTTCTGCGACCACTCGCTCAGATTCATGCTCTTCATCACGACAACCAATCACTTTGATAGGCTCACCATAGCCAAGCTCACTGAATAGTTTTTTATCAAACTCGTGAGGGTTGTTGGCAATTAAAATATTTGCCGCTTTAAGAATTCGTCCAGCACTTCGGTAATTTTGCTCAAGCTTAATTAAACGTAAGCCCGGAAAATCTTTACTCAATAGCACAAGATTTTGTGGCTTAGCACCACGCCAAGAGTAAATAGATTGGTCGTCATCACCTACCACGGTAAAACGAGCTCGCTCACCCACTAATAGCTTAACCAGCTGATACTGACTGGTGTTGGTATCTTGATACTCATCCACCAGCAAGTAACGAAAACGCTGTTGCCAACGCTCACGCGCTGTGGCGTTTTGGCTTAGTAACAAAGTAGGGATCATGATCAGATCATCAAAATCAAGGGCATTATAAGCACGTAGTTGATTTTGATAACGCGCATACAGCTGAGCAAATAAGGCTTTTTGCGGCTCACGGGCTTCACGAACGGCACGCTCTGGTAGAATCAATTCGTTCTTCCAGTTACCTATTTGCATTTTTAATAGGTTGAGTAAGTCTTTGTCTTTTTTTAGTTCTTCTTCGGTCAGCTCGGCTAGTAACTGGTTGGTATCTTGATCATCAAACAACGAAAAACCGGGTTTAAAACCTAGTGTCGTTAACTCTTTTTTGATGATCTCAAGCCCAAGGGTATGAAACGTTGAAACCCATAAGCCTTTCGACTCTTGCTTGCCGAGTGTTTGCGTAACACGCTCGCGCATTTCTTTTGCAGCTTTATTGGTAAAGGTTACCGCCGCAATATTGCGCGCTTGATACTCACACTTTTGCACTAAGTAAGCGATTTTATTGGTAATAACACGCGTTTTACCAGAGCCCGCACCGGCTAATACCAGACACGGTCCACTGATATACTTTACCGCTTCATCTTGTTTTGGGTTGAGTTTCATAAGCCCCTAAAGAAATTATCCAAAGACAGGACGGGCAATTTTACCGTAATCACTACACTACGCCTAGCCAATAAGGTAAGATTGTTTTTTTACGTGACTCAAGGGACGAAGATGATCAACCCAGCAAAACTTGAAGAAATCGCTAAGCAAATTACTGATAACATGCCACAAGGCGTAAAAAACCTTGCTGATACAATTGAAGGCAAAACTAAGCAAGCTATTCAAAACAAACTTGCTGAGATGGACTTTGTAAGCCGTGATGAGTTTGATATTCAAAGCCAAGTACTTATTCGTACTCGTGAAAAACTCACTGAGCTTGAAGAGAAAGTGGCTTTACTTGAGCAGCAACTTGCTAGCAAACAAGACGAACAATAAAAAAGGAGAGCGAATTAGCTCTCCTTTTTTCAATCTACTTCGGAATTAGCTTTTTTCAGCAATACGTTCAAATACACGCTTAACTGCCGTGCCATAAGTATCACTTGCTTCTTCTGCACAGGTCACAACCGACTCTAAGTCATTAAGGTGACCATTCGCTAAGCCATACACCCAACCATGAATTGTTAACTCTTGGCCTTTCGCCCAAGCGTCTTGCACAATGTTGGTACGGCACACGTTACGTACTTGTTCAATAACGTTTAATTCGATCAAACTGTTTAAACGCTCTTTTTCAGGTAATGCATTAAGCTGTTCGATGTGTTTTTCTTTTACATCACCTACATGGCGTAACCAGTTATCAATTAAACCAAAACGCGCTTCGTTTAATACTGCTTGAACACCACCACAGCCATAGTGACCAACGACCATGATGTGCTTCACTTTAAGCACTTCAACAGCGTATTGCATTACTGAAAGACAGTTATGATCAGTATGAACAACAACATTTGCCACGTTACGGTGAACAAATAGCTCACCCGGTAATAAGTCTACGATTTCGTTTGCAGGTACACGCGAGTCAGAACAACCGATCCACAAGTACTCTGGATTTTGCTGCATTGATAGAATTTTAAAAAACTCAGGATCATTTTCACTCGTACGCGCTGCCCAACGTCTATTATTTTCGAATAAATTTTTTAACTTTCTCATTGCGCCTCTTTACGGTTTTTAATAATTAGCTTGGATCAAGATATTCCTTGGTGTCAGCTGCTTTTCGCAAAACGTACTAACCGTTACTTGATACCCTTGTTGTTGCAAATATAAAGCACGATCGAGCACGAGCCAAACTTCAATTGCCCTTCTGAACACATGTCGGACGAGTTCAACTCGCTCAGTAACCCTTTTGCGCTTTTTACCTATCTCTAAAAATTTATTGTAATCAATGCCTTCCGGTAAATTTAATGATTTCTTCTCAGCAGCCCAAAAACAAAATGAGCCAAAAGAATCAGAGAAGATCGCTTTGTTCACTGATGGCACACTCACATAGTGCATTTCACCGGTCAATGTTTTACGTAACGCATCAAATCCAAGACGCCATTCAACTTCTGTTTTTCTGACCTTATCAACTCGACTCGGTGCCGTTACGGTTTCTTGCAGCGCCAGTTTTAAATCGCGATGAGTTAGCGCAAGTTGGCTTTGCTTGGCAGGCTCGCTCATTGCTTGATAAGCGTTATCTGTGAATAAATGATAACAGCATGGTGAAAAACTGATTTGCTGAGTTTTCGCTTTGCTTGCTTGCTGCATAAATGTTTGATGTAAACGACCACAGGCATGTAAAGCAACTGCATGCTGCTGGCTTTCAAAAAAGTCATCAGTGTCATCGGTTAATACATCAGCTTGTGAAAACTGCATCGCCAATTGCTGTTGTGTTGCACTGTGTTGACCTTGGTCGCACAAGTGTTGTTGCAGCTCAATGCTATGTACACGTGGCGCTCCATTGAATGCCAACATACGCCCTAAATGCCCTTTACCTGCGCACCACTCTAAAACAGGCTGGTTTAATGACTGCTGACTAATCGCCGCAACAAAGTCTTGTAGTTGCTCAAATTTACGACCTTTAATGCCATTACTTATCCAAAACGGAAATTCTGTACGTGCTAAATTGATAGCTGGTAACTCACAAAGCTGAGCCAACTGGTCGATACCCTCAATTACCTCAGCAAAATAACGATATAAGGCCTGCTGATCGGCATCAAGCTCACTCACTTGTTGGTCATCAAGCGCCCATAATAAATCGGCTAATTCAGGCCAGGGAAGATCATCAAAATCAAATGCGGTACATTGCCAGTATTGGCGGGTTGAAAATAGCAGTGCATCTAAAGCTGCAAAGTGCTCGGCAAGTGTCATAACTACTTAGCGACAAGAAATAAAAAGCAGTATAACAGTTTTTATCTTATTTAACGTCGGTTACTGCTGATCAAACGAATGTACAATGGCACACACGCAATACTTAAGATGATGGCAAGGATCAGCATCCACGATAATTCAATGCCTTCTGTTTGCTGTTGATCATACATAAAGCCATCAAAAGCCTGATCAAATTCATCCTGATCTAAGCCATATAAATCTGCAATCAAGCGCCACTTTGCCATCGACATATTGCCAAGATTAATGCCCGGAGGTTGAATGTAGCTTGCCAAAACATGGGCTTCGTAGGCCAGCTCTTGTACGCTTTTATGGCTGGCATAATGCTGCTTGGTCACATCAATGCTTTCTTCTAAGTGTAATAAGGCATACCGCCACCCTTTTAGGGTTGCACGATAAAAGCGTTCTACAACCTCAGGCTTTTTCGCTAAAAATTGCTCTGAGGTATATAAAATATCGCCATACACATTCAAACCAAACTTTTGCGGGCAAATGAGTCGGTGACCGGCTCCTTGTAATGTCATCGTGTAAGGCTCATTGGTGACATACACTTGCACCGCATCTAAATCACCGGCAAGCCACTCTTTAACGCCGCCTTCATGGCTAGCTGCCATCAAGCTTTCTAGGCTCAGTCCTGCACGCTGTAACATCACCAGTAACTCAGCATTTTCTATTGAACCGATTTTACTTAGCTTCTTACCAGCAAAGTCTCTAGGCTGAAAAATATCTGAGTTATTTTTTACCATCCAGCAGTAAGGCGAAAACTGCAGTATGGCTCCTAGGGCGACAACCGGAGCGCCTTGCTGACGCTTTTGTAATATGCCTGAGTGAGTAATGGCAAAGTCGGCTTTACCGCTTAGTACTTTAGGGAAGGTATCTGGATGGTTTGGATCAGCAGGAATAATAGAGACATCAAGGCCTGCCTCCTTATAAAAGCCTTTTTCTGCAGCCATATAATAGCCTGCAAATTGAAACTGGTGAGTCCATTTTAACTGTAAGCTAACTTTATCAGCACACTGTGCGCTCATAGAAAGCATTAAACAGATTAACCCTAGTAGGCTTTTTATACCTTGCACGCATCATCCTTGCTTGAAACCGTGCATTAACTATAGGAAAAATAGAGAAAAAATCAAGACTGCTAGTGAACAGTCTTGATTATATTAAGCTACTGATTTGCCGCTTTAACTTCGCTAAGTTCTTGACCTTGGCTAGTTAAGAACTGGGTGAAACATGGGTTGTTTGTTTCATCTTGAACGTTGTATCCCAAACGGTTCAAATGCTCATTGAATACCTCATAATCACTCGGTTCAATAGCAAAGGCCGCCAGCACATTACCAACCGATCCACCATGGTTACGGTAATGGAATAAAGTAATATTCCAATTACTACCAAGGGTATCTAAGAATCGTGCCAGTGCACCTGGGTATTCAGGAAATTCAAAGCGTAATAAACGCTCATGAAGCTGAGCTGGCGCTTTACCACCCACCATATAACGAATATGCAATTTAGCCAGCTCGTTATCTGATAAATCGCAAAACGTGTAGTCGTTTTCTGTCAGTGCTGCTTTTAACTCATCGAGCTCTTGCTGCCCTTGTCTTAAGGCAATACCAACAAAAATTTGTGCTTCGCCAGGACCTGCATAACGGTAATTAAACTCGGTGATAGCTCTGCCACCTAATGAGTTACAAAACTGCTTAAAGCTCCCCTTCTCTTCTTTAATGGTCACAGCGAGGAGTGCTTCGTTCTTTTCACCAAGTGCGGTTCGTTCAGCAACATAACGTAAACGGTCAAAGTTTAAGTTTGCACCCGATAAAATCGCAGCAACGTTTAAGCCTTTTACACCGTTTTGTTGGCACCACTTTTTCAGCCCTGCTGTTGATAGCGCCCCTGAAGGTTCAGCTATCGCACGAGTCGAAACAAAGATATCTTGCATTGCAGCGCAGATTTCATCGCCCGTTACAGTGACCACTTCATCACAAAACTTTTGCGCTAATCGAAACGTCTCAGTACCAATGATTTTTACTGCGACACCATCAGCAAAACTGCCAACACGGTCAAGCTCAACAGGCTTGCCTGCTTCAAGTGCTGCTTTTAAGCAGGCACTCTCGTCAGCTTCAACACCAATGACTTTAATATCAGGACGTAACGACTTAATGTACACCGCCATACCTGCAAGTAAGCCACCACCGCCAACAGGAATAAACACAGCATCAAGGTCGTTCAATTGCTGCATTAATTCACGGGCAACGGTACCTTGGCCAACAATGACATCAGGATCATCAAACGGTGGCACAAACACCCCATTACGCTGCTCTGTCAGCTCTAAAGCATGGGCTTTTGCAGCATCAAAATGATGGCCGTGTAATACCACTTCACCACCGAGTGAACGTACTGCATTCACTTTAATTTCTGGTGTTGTAACTGGCATCACAATCGTTGCTTTATGCCCTAAAAATGAGGCACTGAGTGCCACGCCTTGCGCATGGTTACCGGCAGAGGCTGTGATCACATCAGACCCTTTTGGCAACTTGCTCAGTTTATGAAAAGCACCGCGAAGTTTAAATGAATAAACCGGTTGTTGATCTTCACGCTTTAGCCACACATGGTTGCCTAGCCGTGCACTAAGATCAGCCATTTCGCTGACCTCAGTAACTTTTGCAAGCGGTTCCATGTTCGCTTGGATGATAGCGCGAAAATAATCGAGCTCTTGAGAAACCATAATTAACTAAGCTCCTCAAGTTTTGCTAAATCGCGCACTGCCCCTTTATCTGCACTGGTTGCCAGTAATGCATACGCTTTCAGTGCTGGTGATACATAACGGTCACGATCCAGTGGTTTATAAGCATCTTTACCACGTGCAAGTTGCTTTTGTTTACGTGCTTCAAGCTCTTCATCAGACAGCGCTAAAGTGATTTCACGGGTTGCAATATCAATCACTATCTTATCGCCATTTTCAACATAGGCGATTGCACCACCGCTTGCTGCTTCTGGTGAAACGTGACCAATTGATAAACCTGATGTACCACCCGAGAAACGACCATCGGTGATAAGCGCACACTTTTCACCTAAGCCCATTGATTTCAAGTAACTCGTTGGATACAGCATTTCTTGCATGCCTGGGCCGCCTTTTGGTCCTTCGTAACGAATTACAACAACGTCACCGGCTTTTACTTCACCGTTTAGAATGCCTTCAACCGAATCATCTTGTGACTCGTATACAACTGCTGGGCCTTCAAAGTGCAGCATTTCTTCAACTACACCGGCACTTTTAACAATACAGCCATCAAGGGCTAAGTTACCTGAAAGTACGGCTAAGCCACCATCTTGACGAAAGGCATTTTCAACACTGCGGATACAGCCGTTTTCACGGTCATTATCAAGTTCTGGCCAGCGGCACTCTTGGCTCATTGCTTTTGTAGTACGGATACCGGCAGGGCCTGCTTTATAGAATTTTTGCGCCACTTCATTATTCGGATCGGTCGCATCCCATTTAGCCACCATTTCAGCCATACTGTGGCCTGCAACGTGATCCACAGATAAATCAACAAGACCTGCTTTACCTAACTCACGGATAATTGCCATCATGCCACCAGCGCGGTGCACATCTTCAATGTGATATTTATTGGTTGCAGGTGCCACTTTACAAAGGAAAGGTGTTTTGCGAGAAAGCTCATCGATGTGCGACATATCAAAATCAACACCCGCTTCTTGCGCCGCAGCTAATAAGTGTAAAACCGTATTTGATGAACCACCCATGGCAATATCAACGACCATTGCATTCATAAAAGCAGTGCGATTAGCAATTGCACGAGGTAACACTGCTGCATTGTCTTTTTGATAATACTCTCGGCATAAATCAACAATACGCGCACCTGCTTCAACGTAAAGTTGTTTACGGTCTTTATGTGTAGCAAGTGTGGTACCGTTACCCGGCAGTGCTAAACCAATCGCTTCTAATAAACAGTTCATTGAGTTGGCAGTGAACATACCTGAGCATGAACCACACGTAGGACACGCAGAGCGCTCTACTTTTTCTGAGTCTTCATCGCTTACTGTGGTATCAGCGCCTTTCACCATGGCATCCACTAAATCAAGTTTAATGTCGATATCAGCAAGGCGTGTTTTACCCGCTTCCATTGGACCACCTGATACGAAAATAACCGGAATATTTAAACGCAGTGCAGCTAGCATCATCCCCGGAGTGATTTTGTCGCAGTTAGAAATACAGATCATAGCATCGGCACAGTGTGCATTAACCATGTATTCCACTGAGTCAGCAATTAAGTCACGCGATGGTAGTGAATACAGCATGCCACCATGACCCATTGCGATACCATCGTCGATTGCAATAGTATTAAATTCTTTTGGTACACCACCCGCTTCAGTGATGGTTTCAGCCATCAGCTCACTAAGTTGGTTAAGGTGAACGTGACCCGGTACAAACTGAGTATATGAGTTAACAACAGCGATAATTGGCTTACCGAAGTCTTTATCTGTCATCCCTGTTGCACGCCACAAAGCACGCGCCCCTGCACGTTTGCGACCTTCTGTTGTTGTTGCACTTCTTAATTTAGCCATAATTACCTCAGTTGTTGCAGTGGCATGCCACTGACTTCCTCATTCCTAATTTATTTCTCACTAAAGCATTAATCTGATTGCTCTAGTTACCTGTTGATTTTTTACTAGATTGCTTGTTGTTGAAATTGGTTTTCAACATTGACGTGTTTCACATCAACCAATTTATTTAACTGTGATGTTAGTAGATAAATTGGCTTATCGCTGTCTACCGTCATGGTGACATGAAACGCTTCATCAGCCATTTCTAAATTCATGGTTGTTAGGTCAAAGCCGCGATGACGTGCAACGCGTAAAAAGCGCTCTACAGCGACACTTTGATTCTTTAGTGCAATCGTTAGGGTGTGTTTCATTTTACAGTCTCCGTCATCATTTCATCATTAGCTGCACCCGGTGGTACAAGCGGCCATACATTTTCTTTATCATCGATACAGGCATGAAGAATGTATGGACCTTCACTATTAACTAACGCATCAACCGCAGCATCGACTTCATCTGCTTTAGTGATGGTTTGACCTGGAATGCCAAACACCGCTGCTAACTGCACAAAATCAGGATTATCTGAAAGGTTTGTTTCAGAATAACGACCTTCAAAAAATAGCTGCTGCCATTGACGTACCATGCCCAAGCGCTGGTTATCTAGGATTAGAATTTTAACTGGCAGATTGTTACGGCGAATTGTTGCCAGTTCTTGAATGTTCATCATGATTGAGCCATCACCCGACACCGTGATCACAAAATCATTTGGGCGCGCAACTTGGGCGCCGATAGCGGCTGGTAAACCAAAGCCCATGGTACCTGCACCACCACTACTTAAATGGTTGCTTGGGTGGCTAAACTTCATGTGCTGTGCCACCCACATTTGGTGCTGACCCACATCACAGCACACAACACCCGTTGATGGCATTTTTTGGCTTAGCTGGTTTAATAAGTAAGGGGCAAACACTTTTTCGCCCGGATAGTCATAACGCCACGCATGCTCTTTCATCATGCTTTCGATGTGCGTTAACCACTCATCTGGTGTAACAAAACAATCAAGTTGCGGTAATGAGGTTTTTAAATCTGCAACTAAAGACGCTTTTGCAGGCTTACGTTTACCAATTTCTGCGGCATCGATATCAAGGTGTATCACTTTTGCTTTTGCAGCAAATTTACTTAAGTTGCCAGTAACACGGTCGTCAAAACGTGCGCCGATACAAACAAGCACATCACATTGTTGCACAGCTAAGTTAGCCGCTTTACCGCCATGCATACCTAGCATACCCAAATCATATTCATAATCAGGTAATACACTGCCTAGCGCTTTCAACGTTGATACCGCTGGCATATGTGTTTTTTCTAAAAATTGCATAAGCTCGTTTTGCGCATCAGCAGCTTGTACACCACCACCGATATACGCCACAGGACGCTGCGCCTCACTTAAGATTTGATTGGCTATCGCAACTTGGTTTGGGTCTAATTTTGGTAAATGATCTTCGGCGGCTAACCAAGGGTGGAATGGCACTTGCGCCATTTGGATGTCTTTCGGGATATCAACTAACACTGGACCTGGGCGGCCGCTTTGCGCTAAGTGGATGGCTTCTTGTAATATTTCGGCTAAATCTTCAGCTCTTTCAACCATGTAACTGTGTTTAGTACATGATAACGACATACCTAGAACGTCCACTTCCTGAAAGGCGTCGGAGCCTATCGCTGCGGTAGGTACTTGCCCTGTGATTGCAAGTAACGGCACTGAATCCATCATCGCATCAGCAAGGGCTGTTATTAAGTTAGTCGCACCTGGGCCTGATGTTGCAAAGCACACACCTAACTTACCTGTGCTACGGGCAAACCCTACAGCAGCAAAACCCGCTCCTTGTTCATGACGCGTCAAATAATGTTTGACTGGCGCACCGTACAAAGCGTCGTAAATAGGCATGATGGCACCGCCCGGGTAACCAAAAACATCCTTAACGCCATGTTTAGCTAATAAATCGATTGTTAACTCTGCGCCTGTCATCGTAAATCCTCATTCCTCAGTGACATTGTGTATTTGCTGCGACTCAAACCTTAAAACAAAAAAGCCCCCCGGACTGTTAAGTGCGGGGGGCTTTTTAAATGCTTCACTTTTCTCTAAGCACTAACTAGCCCCCGCGGTAATAATAATCACCACGACGTTAATTAGAATTAGAGAAAGTTTGTTAGTAAGCATTTATCTGTAACCAAATTCTGTTCATTTGTAGCGGAAATCTAGCCATCCCGCTGTCTTTTTCTATTAGTACCGCGCTGGGGGCGTTAAGTCAACATAAAATTCAATTCAAAAAACAAGCAAAAAAACGATTTTAAAGAAATAAATATCCAACAATTAGCATTAATAAGATTTATTTTTCACCATTTGCTAAATATTGAAATTTCATACCTCTTTATCTGCCATTCTATGATTGATTAATTTTTAGCAATTAGATGTGATTTTTCTGCTTAAAGCCGATTTAATTTAACGCCTCTTTAAAAAATTAGTTTAGTATTGAAAATAACCACGTTATGAAAAGGAAAGTTATGAAATTCGTCCAGCGTATAAATGCCCTATTTTTTATGGTGCTACTGCTTGGTTTTAGCCAATATGCACTTGCAGAGCCGGGGTTATGGAAAGTAGAAAAAAACGGCGTTGCTTCTTATTTATTTGGTACCGTGCATGTGGGTGACAACAGCATGAAAGGCTTACCAAGTAAGGTAACGAAAGCACTTGATAACTCAGATAAAGTCATTGTTGAGGTCGATATCAGCGCTATTTCACCAATGGAAATGCAGCGTCGCTCATTACCATTTATGATGCTGAAAAATGGCAAAACCTTACAATCAGAATTATCACCTGAAAACTATGCAAAACTGCAAAAGTACTTTGCAGATAAATCAATTGATATTGCGATGTTTAAGAACTTAGCACCGTGGGCGGTGATGGTCACCATGATGCAAATGGAGTTCCAAAGCGTCGGTTTTTCAGATCAATACGGCATCGACAAGCAAGTACTTGCTTACGCTCAAGAACATAAAATTTCTGTTGGTGAGCTAGAAACTCTTGAACGCCAAATGGAAATGTTTGAGCACTTAGCAATTATGAATGACAAAATGATCGAAGAAACATTCGACCAACTTGCAGATGTAGACACCTACTTTTTTGGTCTTATCAAGGCTTGGAAATCAGGTGACATGAAAACACTTACACAGTTTTATAACGAAAGCTTTGATGACACACAGTATGGTCAACTAAGCGAGCAAGTGATGTTGATAGACCGTAACAATGACTGGGTTAATCAACTATCTACTCGCATCGGTAAAGAAAAGCTGTTCATTGCAGTGGGCGCTTTGCACTTACCTGAGCAACACGGCTTATTGAAGCAGTTAACAGACAAGGGTTTTACAGTTACCCGTATCTAAATGATTTCAATCGTTTAAAAAGCGCCTTAAGGCGCTTTTTTTGTGAAATCAGCCATCTCTAAATAGTTGTCGATACCGGCTATTTTGTCACTCGCATGGTGATTAACATACACCACGGTGCTGGTACCTGCAGCGCAGATTTTTTCTATCAACAATAACACACGCTGTCTATTCGCTTCATCAAGACCTAAGCAAGGCTCATCAAGAATCAATAAGTTAGGGTGTTTAACCATAGCCCGAGCAATCAATAATAAACGCTGATCACCAAAAGATAACTGGCTAAATGAGCTGCTTTGTTTGTCACTTAACCCTAATAACGCTAACCATTGTTTGGCTATGGTAAGTTGCTTATCAGTGGCTTTTTGGTAAAGACCAATGCTGTCATAAAAGCCCGAAACAACCGTATTGAGTGCGGTGATACTCACTCGATAATCCATATGCAGCGCGTTGGAGATATAACCAATGTGCTGTTTAATTTGCCAAATACTCTCACCGCTTCCGCGCTGGTAGCCAAACACCTTGATATCGTTGTTGTAACACTGCGGGTTATCACCAGTGATAAGGTTCAGCAAACAAGTTTTACCTGAGCCATTTTTACCTGTTAACTGCCAATGTTCGCCTTGGTTAATTTGCCAGTTGAGTTTTTCAAAAATAGCCTCGCCGCCATAACTTACCGATGCGTTGTTTAATCTTACCAGCATAGAATCAGTGAGCGGAGGCGCTTGATGGTCAATATCTGCCTCAGGTATTTGTAACTGAGTATGCGTGAGATGCAATAGCTTGAGTAAATCATCGCGCTGCTCGGCTGTAGGCTTTGCTAATTGCTCTGTGACATGACCCTCTTTAACGTAGGCGTAGTGATCAACAAAGTCAGGGATCTCAGTTAAGCGATTAAGCACAAAAATAAGGGTCGTCGTTTTACTAAGCTCAGCGAGTAACTGATTCAACCCAGCCGTTGCCTTGACATCTAAGCCATCAAAAGGCTCATCAAGCACAAGTAAATCTGGCCGACCTATTATGGCTTTAATCAGCATCAATTTGCGGGTTTCACCGGTCGATAAATCGCGAAATGCCTTGCTAAGTTTGTCACTAAAATCAAATAGGCTTATTAACTGCTGTAGCAAATCACTATCAAGCTGTTGCTCGTCTCGGCCTGCAATAATCAGCTCATAAACCATACTTGAAGGCGTAACGCCATCAATAATGTCATCTTGATCTTTTGTTAGCTCAGCCGCAAGGAGCTGCTTTTGACTGTCTGGGGAAACCAATGCTATACGCTCAAAGCTATTCTCATACTGGCCTTTTTCTATTTTCGCAAAACCGGCAATGGCAGCTGCCACGGCCGATTTGCCCGCGCCATTGGCGCCAAGAAAAACCCATTGCTGCAATGGCGATACATTGATATTAAGATCATCTAAATAATAAACGTCATTGCCCTGCCCCTTTAGGCTGGCTCTAACATTAACCAACTGCACTTGTTGCACTTTGAATCCTCATTCTAAGTTACCGTTAGCTTGACGTTACCGCATTCGATAAAAAATTAAAAATCGTTTAAACCTTTTTTAAACACAGCTGCGACTAAGGTATAAAAGGTCATTAACAGGAATCAGACAATGAAAAAATTACTTTGTGTAGCGGCATTAGGCTTAGCACTTACAACAACATACGCAATGGCAAAAGACTCACGTGAGCTAAATCATAACTTTGCAGTGAATGGTGCAAGCCAACTTGATATAGATTTTCCGGTGGGCAGCTTAGAAGTCGAAAGCTATGACGGCAGCGAAGTCGTGGTTACAGTTCGCATTGAACCAAAAAATGACAATAGCTGGTTCAGCTCTGATGTTGACTTATCAGATATCGAATTAAGCCACTCGCAAAGTGCCAGCTCTCTTAGCTTAAAACTAGATAACGATGATATTCAACAAAACTGGCATGTAAAAATGCCTAAATCGATGGCAATTGATGTTGAGTTAGGTGTTGGCGATATTGAAATTAACGACGCTAGTAATTCGGTAGATATTGAGTTAGGTGTGGGCGCGGTAAGAATTGATAGTGCGCTTGATGACTACAAACGTATCGAGCTTGATACCGGTGTGGGCGACACTAAAATTCGCGGCTTAAAAAATGACGGTAATACCAGCCGTAAAGTGGTTAGCTCGCATTCAAGCTACCGTGGTAATGGTCAATACAATATTGAAGTAGAAGTAGGTGTTGGCGACATTAAAGTAACGAACTAATTGAATGCTTTGGTTATCCCTGTGAGCTCTTAGTAAATAAAATGCTGAGAGCTTTTTGCACTGAATCTAGCGAGATCGGTTTGTAAACGTGCAAGTTTGCTCCAAGTTCGTATACTCGTTGTAAATCATCATTCGATGTATTGGCTGTCACCACCAAAATTGGCACCTGCTGCCCCTGCTCATTACGAATAATATCAATCGCTTTAAAACCATCCATAACGGGCATATTCAAATCCATAAAAATTAAATCGTAGTGCTTTTCTGACGCTTTATCTGTGGCGATTAAGCCGTTTTCAGCCACATCAAAGCTGTAATTTAAATGGCTAACCATGCGCCCTAAAATAGTGGCGTTTAGCGGGTTATCTTCAACAATTAAGCAGTGTAAAGCTTTCGGCAACGGCGCTGGCATTACTGATTTAGGCGTGCTCTCTAGTTCTAAATTAATTAATACTTTCACACCTTGTGGCTCAGCATTGAGAAATTGGATTTCTCCTTTTAATGCTTTAACAATGTGCATAACCCTAAGCAGCCCCGTTTTTAAGCCTTGAAAGTGTTGCTCTGAGTCATTTTCGTAGCTAAGTAAATCTGTCGGCGGCTTTTCAAACCCCTTACCGTTATCTTGTATTTCCATTACAAAGTGCTGCTCACCTTGGCACGCAGCAGTTACGGCAATACGGCCTTGGCTTGGAGTAAATTTAACGGCATTGTTAATGATTTCAGCAACAATTTGCGTCAACCTTGCATGGTCAGTACTCACCTCTTTATCGAGTGAGTCAGCTAAGTTCACGCTCAAGGTAATACCTTTATCGTTACAGGCATATTCATAGGGTGAGATAGCTTGCTTTAATGTTGATAACAAATTGCTGCTAGTGAAACTTAACTGCCATTCTCCCGAGGTTAACTGCTGTAAGTCCATTAATTCGTCTAGCATGGCCACCAGCCTATTCACGCAATAAAGCGCCTGCTGTTTAGTCAGCTGCTGACTGTCGCTGATATCAAGCGCTTCGATGGATGCGGTTAAACCTTGCAATGGTGTTCTAAATTCATGACTAGTACGGGCAATAAAGCGCTCTTTATTTTTATTAACACGCTCAGCAAACTCTTTTTGTTCTTTGTACTTAGCAATATTTTTAGTGACCAGTTTCTCCATAGGTTTAAAAATGAAAAATAGCTCAATTGCTAGTAACGTCATGGCGAGCAACCAAAACAATAACTCTAGCACTGCCAAAAATGTGACTTTTTGAACTGATTTTTGCTCAAGTAACTTAACCGCTTGGTCTAGCTTTGTGAGTAGTGCTTCAAGCTGATTGCTAACAAATGTTGAGCGGTCCACATAGGCAAAATCATCGGTATTGTTTAATAGCTGCTGCGCTTTACTCACATAGCGCTTCACATGTTCATCTAACGCAGTAGGCGGCGAGAAATAATGGGCCTCAAGCGCCTCATTTAAATGAATATAGTGACCTTGCTCATCTTGTTGAATTAAAAATTGATGCCCTGCAATAAATTGCTCAACCGCTTGTTGCAATAGCCTTCGGTGTTGCTGTTGAAAATGATCGGATTCATGATAAATGAGTGCATTGCCATACAAGGCAATTTTTTGTGACAGCATGCGTTGCTTACCGGCAATATTGATGACCTTGGCATCACCCTTTTGGATATACAAAAGGCTCTGTATCAAGATGGCTGATACAGAGATCAATATGGCAATCGCCAATAACCCCCAGCGATATCGTTTTCGGATATCTGTGACTAGCTGCAACATGCTTTACTCATTATTTTTTTAAAAATAATTGTAGTTCATAGAATACAAGAAAGCCCACTTGAAGTGGGCTTTAAACATGATAGTTAACAGAAATTTATCGATTTTCGAGTCGGTTATAGTCAAATAAACCAAACTCGACGCCGCGATACTCTTTCGCTACACGGTGTAAAATATCGCTGTATTGCCAAAACTGTGGATGTGTTCGGCGAATAGCAAACTCACTTTTCAGATCTCTGTAAGCTGCTTCATCTGTTGCTTTAGCCAGCCCAGCTGCAAAAGCTGCAACCTGCTGATCATTGTGCAAGTACCAAATTGCTTCTGGGTAATCACCTATAAACCCAGGCACAATCGTCACTGTATCTTCGTCATAAGCGCGCTGCCCTTCTTCATTCAATAAGCTCGAAATATTGTAATGAGCATTATGATGGATCAGGGTATAGGCCTTGTGCTTATCTTCGCCATCTTTGACTAACACAAACGAAATTTGCGGTAGCAAGTTCACAGCTTTAACTGGAAGATCGTTAATTCGCGCAAGCGGCTCAGGTACTTTCGTATAGTCGTAACGGGGGCTCAATATTGGCTTCAGTTTCGCTTTTAGCATATTGAATAACTCAGACTGCGGATCCATTGTTTTGTATTCAATGCCAGTAGGTTGACTAAATGACAATTCATCCTCAAAGAAGCTCGTTAAGCTAGGTGGCGATTTACGATACCACTGGGCTTTAATTTCCTTACGCTTAGCTTCTGGTAATAATGCAAGGTAGTTTGCTTCACCTTCTAAGCGTAAAAAGTCCATGTACAAACGAGTTAATAACTGATGACCAATGTTGCCATAGACATCAAACCCCGCCACCAGCAAGTAATGGATACGTTCAAATAACGCATAGTCGAGAATCCAAGCGGTCTTTGGTTGCTGGCCTATCCAACCCTTTACAACCGTTGCGCTATCGAAATGGCGAAATACCGTCAGCGCTGCATTTTGGTTATGACCATCTCCTTGCCAAAGTAAATCGGTTGTAAGGTGCTGACCGTTAGCAAACATCTTATTTGCCAGTGCAACTTTGGCAGACAAATATTTGTTTTGGCGTTTTGAATACTTCACCCAGCTAGAAATCGGCAAAGCATTACTTTCTTCTTCAGCCGGTAATGCTAATGCATCTTCATGTTGTAACAACATTTCACCGACTTTAGGTGTCGCCGCCATTTCAGGCTTCGCAAAACCCACCCAGAACTGGTCGTTAATTACATTTAACGCGATTTGACCACGACAAACCGGCCCTTTAATAAAGCCCATAATAATAAGCTCAGCTTCATCAAGCATAAATTGATAACGTGAGTTTACTGGTATTGCCGCAAAGGCTTTAAATGGGTTTGACGCCACTTCTGGCTTATAGCTTGGCAGTTTATCTACTTGATAATCAGCTTCAATAAATTGCGAATGTAAGCGTGCAAGCTTTTCGTCATTTAATGCTAAAGGTAAATGTGTTTTCGCTAAAATAGTCGAACGATCATGCATTAAACGATAGTAAACACGCTCAACCTTAGGGTCTTCATAGGGGCGACGGGTGCTAATGTGTTTGATCTCTTCACCCGGTGGCGTTGAAGAGCGAACCAGCTTAAAGTAGCTGTGTTTATCGCCATGCTCAGGGAAGTAAATATGCGCTAAATACCAGTGCTCATAAATATAGCGAGCAGCCAGTTGATGCTTTAAACCATCTTGATTTAAAAATGCTTCCCACCGTTCGACCTGTTTGAGTACTCCTTTTTCAGGAGGCTCGATATGAGCTAAATAACCGCCTTTTCGGAGCCACTTAGCAAGGTGCTGAAACTCTTCACTCGAGATACCCGGTAAACCATAAGGCATACCACTATGCGGGCTATCTTTAGCAAATGAGTCAAACTCATTCATTGTGGTACATGTTTGCTCACGGTCGAGTGAAAAATCAAACTCATCGCCTAAAATTGCTTGTTTAGGAAGTGGGCTGCTTTGCTTAAGTACTAAGGCATTATAAAGCACACTACCGGCAAGGTTCGCTTCTTCGGTTTGAGCTCGCTCATTAAGTACTGGGGTAAAGCCTTTTTCACGCCACTGGGCGGTACTTGTCGCATCAAACAGCAAGCGGCTTGGCTCTTGCGCTAGTAAACGTGTGCCGTCATAAACACGCTCTTTACTTAAGCCGCGGTCGATACCTTCCACAGAAGATAACTTAAGCTGACACGGTGCATCATAGCAGCCATGACAAACCACACAGCGACTATCAAGTACGGGCTTTACATCACTTAAAAACTCAGCACCTTCAAGTGTTGATGCTGCAACCACGCGCTGTTGTGGTTGTTCTTTACCAAACAGTTCATCGTAATGAGCGGCACCTAAATATGCACAGCCACTTAATAGAATAAGACCAAATACGGTGGTGAGGAGTTTTCTCATCCTTCCTCCTCGATATCTTCAACGTCATCACCTAAATCGAAGGTTGGCATCATATCGACTTGCGGCGACACAAAGGTTTGGTCGTTGTCGCAGCTAAGCATCGCACTCAACAGTGGTCCACGAACGAGTGTCAGTTGCGCATCGTGCTCACGGCCAATCAATACTTGGTAGTCATCATTTAACGCTTCAAGACGATATTCATTAACGGCGATTGCAACACTGCTATCAACAGCTGGATTTTGACAAAGCTGTGCGAGTAAGTCTTCGCTTAAGGTTATATGTATTAATACATCTGGGGACTCGATGTCACGGCTATGAAGGTTTTCATCGAAATAAAAAAGAGGAAGGGTTAAATCGCTATTTTGCTCTAATTCCATGTGCTGCTCTCTACATCAAAATGACTTTTAATTGTACGAGTATAGCAAACTATAAGTTCAATAATTAGCGAAACTTATCAGCCGTTAGCAGCTTTTTAGCTGCTAACTAACCGAATTATAAAAACAGTGAACAATGCATTACCAAGGTAGCGTTTCGCCGTTTGAATGCCAAAATCCACCAGTGTTGCTAAGGTTTAATTCGTCAATCCGCTTGATGAGCCGCTCTGCAGCAGTTTCTGGGCTGATATCGCCGGCAAAATTAACCATTTGCGTTTGTACAAAGCCCGGATGAAATAACCCTACGGCAATTTTTTTATCTTTTAGCTCATGGGCTAAACTAACACTGGCGGCATTAAGCGCCGCTTTTGACATACGATAACCAATGTAACCGCCCGAGCCATTATCTGCAATTGAGCCCATACGTGATGTGATCATCGCTACTTTGGCATCAATACCTAAGCTTTGCTGTAATGCATGAGTAATACGAATAGGCGCGATACTATTCACGCTAATTTGTTTTTCGATGGCAGCAAAGTCCATGTCAGCTAATGTTTCGTTATGAAAAATACCGGCGTTGTTAACCAAAATATCAATTTTGTCGCCGTGTAAGTAATTGGCAAGGGTTGCAACATCATCGGCATCAGCCACATCAATATCGCTAATAATTTTTACGTCGAGTGCTTTTAGCTCTTCGCTTGGGGTGCGAACCACTGCAGTAACACGGTAACCTTGGGCTAAATACTGTTTACAAAAATTTAGGCCAATACCTTTATTGGCCCCCGTAACCACCACATGCTTAGTCATCAATCTGCTCCTTAGTAGGCTTTTCTATACCCAAACCACTTCAAGGTGCGAGTTTCTGCATCTTGAAGAGGCTTAGCTATATACTTTGGGACAGATTGACAAAAACCAAGGGCTTAAGTTAATTCATCAATGGTTGATTTAAGAATAGAAAATACAGCCCCTTGCGGATCGGTAATAACACTAAAGCGTCCAACATCTGGAATGTCTGTTGCTGGCACACAAATAGCCCCATTAAGCTGCGTTGCTTTAGCGACAGCCTGATCGCAATCTGCTACCGCAAAATACGGCATCCAATGAGATGGAATGTCATCTGGCCATTCATTGGTCATTTCAAGCATGCCTGCAATCGGTTGCTCATCGATGGTAAATAAGGTGTAGTCCATGCCCTCCATGGGTTTCACCTCAAACTGCCATCCGAACAACTGACAATAAAAGTCGCGACTTTTTTGCATGTCTTTCGACACAAGCTCAAACCAGTAAGGCAGGTTGAGCTCTTGCACTCGTTTAGCCCCGATATGCTCACCCGCTTGCCACAAGGCAAATGTTGCACCGCCAGGTTCTTGCAGCATCACCATACGACCCGCTGTCATGACATCATGTGGCCCTGCCAAAACCGTTGCCCCCAATGACTTTGCCTGCTCAGTGCTTTGGTCAACATCATCAACAGCAATATATAATAACCAATGGGTTGGCATCTCACTCATACTTGCTGGCAGTTGATACATAGCGGCAATATCATCACCTTGCTTTTGCAGCATGGTGTAATACATATCTTCGCCTATTGGCTGGTCGTCAAAACCCCAGTCAAAAAGTTGCGTATAAAATTGCTTCGCAGCTTGCCAGTCTTTCGCGCACAACTCGGACCAGCAGAAAGTACCTGCAGGGTGTTTTGTATTTATTTTTGTCATGGCTGTTCCTCCTTCATTAACGGTAATCAACAAGCTGCTTTTTTGCCAATTATTTTTAAAATTTATTTAATTCACGTTTAGAAAAATTAAATAATCATAATCAATAACTTAGGTTTAAATCCTGCTAAAACAGAGAATTGCAGTTATGGCACTATATTGATTGTCACAACAAACGCATGTATAAATGCGAACAATTTTTAATAACAATTGTATAGCGATTTAACTATGACAATGAAATTTGCGCTTCCTTTTTTACTTACTCCTATCGCTGCGTTTGCAAATCAGGCCCAAGATATTGAACGTATTACCGTTTCTACAACTCGTAGTACGGCACCAGTTA
This sequence comes from Pseudoalteromonas sp. S4492, assembly GCF_005886115.1. NCBI lineage: Bacteria > Pseudomonadati > Pseudomonadota > Gammaproteobacteria > Alteromonadales > Pseudoalteromonadaceae > Pseudoalteromonas > Pseudoalteromonas sp. S4492. The sequence continues at coordinate 6,429 of NZ_PNCP01000019.1, read as the reverse complement.
GTACTGTACCTGCAACTATCAGTGTTATTACTAGTGAAGACATTGCTGAGCAACTGGCTCATACTCAAGATCTATCGCAAATTTTAGGTAATTTATTACCGAGCTTTTCACCAAGTCGTCAAAAAATGACCAGTGCAGGTGAAACACTCCGTGGCCGTGAGCCGCTATACATGATTGATGGTGTTCCTCAGTCAAACCCGCTTCGTAACGGTTCTCGTGATGGGAATACGATTGACCCTGCAATGATCGAACGCATCGAAGTGATCAGTGGCGCAAATGCAATTCAAGGCATGGGCGCAAGTGGCGGTATTATTAATATCATCACAAAATCAGCTGGCGATTTTAATCACCAAATGAGCGCGGGGTTTAGCACTCCAACAGACGGTGGCAGCGACAGCCAAAGCTATAAAGCCAGCTACTTATTCAGCCAACAACTAGATGATATTAGCTTTATTGGTGGTGTATCGGCTCGTAGTACGGGTATGTATCGCGATGGTAACGGTGACTTTGTTGGTTTAGATGGCACACAAGGTGACACGCAAGATTCAACCAGCCTAGACTTATTTTTAAAAGTGAAATATCAGCTTGATAACGAGCAAAGCATTCAAGCAATGCTGAACCACTACAAAATTGAAGGTAATGGTGACTTTGTAGCTGTAAATGGCGATCCAGCAACAGGCCTTGCAACCTCGGCTGAAAAAGGCGATGTAGAAGGCGACACGCCACGTAACCGTGTAACAACCTTTACCCTAGATTATAACCATAGCAATGTGGCTGGCGGTAACCTTGCTATTCAATTATTTTCGCAAGATTTTGCAGCTATGTATGGCGGTGGCACATTTGCTACGTTCCAAGATCCAGCCTATGGCGAGAGTATTTTCGATCAGTCTCAAAATAAATCACAAAAGTTTGGTAGTCGCGTTACTTACAATAAAGATAACCTGTTAAACAGCCAGTTTGATATTGCGACCGGTATTGATTTACTTTCTGACGAAACATACCAAGAGCTTGCGCAAACAGGTCGCCATTGGGTGCCAAAAACCAAGTTTAATAACATCGCGCCATTCGCTCAACTACGTTATGACGGCTTAGAGGATTGGACGTTCAATGCCGGTGTTCGTTACGAGTACGGCAAATTAAAAGTGGATGATTTTACCACCCTAGCCTCATACAACAGCAGCTTTGTAGAAGGCGGTGAGCCAAGCTTTAATGAATTATTAGAGAACTTAGGTGTTGTCTATCAAGTAACTGATGAACTTCGTCTGTATGCAAGCTACAGCGAAGGCTTTAGCATGGCTGATGTTGGTCGCGTGCTGCGTGGCATTAATCAAGCAGGTTTATCGGTTGAGAGTTTCTTAAACCTAGAGCCGGTTATTTCTGATAACCGCGAATTGGGTTTTGAATATGCCAACGATAGCTTCAATATTAAAGCCAGCTACTTTGAATCTGACTCAGACTTAGGTTCACGTTTACAAGCTGATGCTGATGGTATTTACAGCGTGCAACGTGAGCGTACTGAGATCTCAGGTTTTGAAGCAAATGCACAATATTACCTAACTAACAGCACAACATTTGGTGCAAGTTACGCTGATACAGAAGGCCAATATGATGGTGATGGCGACAATAAAGTAGAAAGCGATTTAGGCGGCAGCAATATTTCACCTACACGTTTAAACCTTTACTGGCAGCAACAGTGGCCAGCGAATCTATCTAGCCGCGTACAAGCTAACAAAGTATTTGACCGCGACTTTAATACTGGGGAAGAGTTTGACGGCTACACAACCGTTGATTTATCGGTACAATATCAAAGTGTTGAGTACGGTGCATTTAGCCTAGGTATCGATAACCTGCTAGATAAGTATTACATCACTTACTACGGTCAAACACGCCCAGCTGCAACACGCTATTTTGCGGGCACGGGTCGTACCGTCAACCTAACTTGGAACTATGCATTTTAGGTTTAAGCTAAGTAATTAAACAATAAAAAAGGCACCTTGGTGCCTTTTTTTGTGGTTGGTACTAATTAGTGATGATGCCCATGCTCACCTTTGAGCTGATTACCTTGCGCATCATAAAAACCGCTCGCGCCATGCTCAACAAACCCTAAGTTGATCATTTTAGCTAAAAATGGATCGCTTTCATTATCACCGATATCTGCGTAATCGGTGGTTTGGTAGTTATCCCATTTCGCAAACTCTGCCTGCACCTTTTGCTGGTTGTGATGGCTGGTTGTTAAAGCAATTTCACGGCTATAAGTGGGTGTTGAAATACGAATTGCTTTAAGTAACTTTTGATTGGCAAGCCAGCTTAGCTCGACTTTGTTTTCACCTTGCTGCTGTGTGTAATATTCTGTTAGTTCACAGCCTTCACCCGTGCTTTTTTGGTGCGTCATTGAGGCTAAAAACTTATCGCTTACTAACTGATATTTGCTATTCCAATCTTGCTCACCTTGCACTTCCGATGGTTGATATTCAATGCCACGCTGCGCTTGCTGGAAATAACGAATTGGGCGAATTTGTTGATTACGTAATTGCTGCCATAGCTCAATAAACTGTGGATTTTGCTTAGCCACCTGATGAGGCGTGCGCCATAGAGTGAAGGTGTCTTCAGAATGCTGCTTATTAGCGACTATGTCTGTGGTGACTTTATAGTCTGCTTGCGTAAAACCGGTGTTCATATCGCATTGCCCTGCAACAGCAAGTGGGCTAAGTAATGAGGCAAGTAAGATGGCTGCTTTCACGGGATTCTCTTTTTATCTTGGTTTTCTTTATAACTGATTGAGTAAGGGAGGCTCAGAGCCTCCCAAACACTCATTATTGTGCTAATTTAGCATCGGCTTGTTTAACAAGGTCAGCGGCATAATCCATAACATGGAAAATAAGGCTTTGCTCATTAGTGCCTGTAACTAAATGTGCACCTGGGCCTACTGCATACACACCCACATCTTCTGCTGCGTGTGTTTCAGAGCTTAATGGCACGAGCGCTTCTTGGTGGAAACCAGGTGCCGTGGTATCAACATCGGTTAAGTCAACACGACCTGTTACTGGCGCATAGTTGTAACCTTCTTCTGCATCAGTCTCATCACCTAAATCGCGGAAACCGCCACCATTGGTATAACCAACCGTTGTGTATGGCATGTTATCTGCGGCAAGAGATGGTTCATCGCTACCCACAGGTACCACTTTACCTAAGATTGGGTTACCACGTTTTGGGTAGCCTGCAATGGTAAATACGTGGCTGTGGTCAGCTGTAACGATGATTAACGTGTCTTCAATGCTGGTTTTATCAAGAGCAACTTGTACTGCTTTTGATAGCTCAACTGTATCGCTTAGTGCATTGTAAGCATTACCAGCGTGATGACCGTGGTCAATACGCCCTGCTTCAACTGTTAAGAAGAAACCATTGGCGTTGTTATCTAGTACATCAATTGCTTTTGCAGTCATTTCAGACAGTGACGGCTCACCCGCTACATCGTTTGCACGGTCTGCTTCGTATTGCATGTGTGATTCATTGAATAAACCAAAAACACGCTCAGTCGTATCTGCATTGATTGCATCAAAACCAGCTTGGTCCATTACATACTGACCCGCAGGGTATTTGGCTTTCCACTCAGCTGTTAGGTCGCGACCATCCGTACGGTCACCTTCTACAGCGCTCATCGCATCAGCTGAGTTATAAGCCGCATCTTTTGGTAAGAAATGACGACGACCGCCGCCCATCACAACTTCTAAACCATCAACATCAAGGCCTTCGTAGCGAGCTTCAAGGTTTGCTTCAAAGTTAACTAATTGCGATGCAATATCTTCACAACCAGCGGTAACTGCTGCCTCTGGCATATCAGATACATCCTCCCAGTTACGGTCAGCCGATTTGGCATAGGTTGCTGCTGGCGTTGCGTGTGTGATTCGAGCTGTCGAAATAATACCTGTCGACTTACCAGCAATCTCAGCAAGCTCAGTCGCTGTGACTAGTTCATTACCTGCAACCGTTGCACAGTTACCACGTTCGATATCTTCATCAACACCAATAACGCCAGCATCCGTTTTTACGCCCGATGCCATTGCCGTCATCGTACCCGCTGAATCAGGTGTTTGTGCATCAACGTTATAGGTTTTAGCAAACCCTGAGAATGGGAGTGTTTCAAAGCTAAGTTGGTGCTCTTCACCCAGCTTACCTTCTAGCTGGCCGGCCATGATACGTGCTGCTGTGACGGTCGAAATGCCCATGCCATCACCAACAAACAAAATCACATTTTTCGCTTTACCTGACTCTTTTACAACAGCCGCAATGTTTTCTTCGCTAGTTGCGACTTTAACTTGTGCTGATTTGAACCACGCATTATCAGTCAACGGCGCTAATTGCGATGCTGTTAACGACGTTGCTGGTGCATTACATGCAACGGTTGTGTCCGTTACTTCTGCTGAGTCTAGCTCACCGTTATCATTGCTATCTGCACCTGTTAGGGTTTCTGTACCACCGTTTACGCACTGCTCAGAACCTACAGCTAACGTGTTTTCAACGGTTAATGTTTTTGGAGAGTTGTCATCGTCATCCGAACAACCCGCTAATGCCACTACTACAGCAAGAGAAATTAAATTTAGTTTTTTCATCGTCGTCGCCATTATTCTTCAATTAGTTCTAGAGCTTGGTTAATGATGTGGAAAATTACGTTTTGCTCCACAACGCCTTGTGCTAGTTGCGCACCTGGACCTTTTGCATGAAGCGAAATATCTTCGCCCGCATGAGTCTCAGAACTTAATGGCACAGTCGTTTCTTGGTGATAGCCAGGTGCAGTCGTATCAACACCGGTTAAATCAACACGACCTGCAACAGCAGCATCGTTATAAGACACCTCTGCATCTGTTTCATCGCCTAAATCACGGAAACCTAAGCCATTTGCATAGCCAACGGTGGTGTAAGGCATACCATCTGCCGCAAGGCTTGGCTCTTCGCTACCAATGGCAACCACTTGACCTAAGATTGGATTACCGCGTTTCGGATAACCCGCGATAGTAAATACGTGGCTGTGGTCGGCAGTAACAAGAATAAGTGTTTCTTCAGGATTGGTATTCTCTACTGCTGTTTGCACTGCTTTGGCAAATTCAACGGTATCGTTTAACGCGTTATAAGCATTACCCGCATGGTGACCATGGTCGATACGGCCTGATTCAACGGTTAAGAAAAAGCCTTTTTCGTTGCTCTTTAAGATATCAATTGCTTTACCTGTCATTTCAGACAGTGACGGCTCACCCGCTACATCGTTAGCGCGGTCTGCTTCGTATTGCATATGTGATTCATTAAACAGTGCAAATACGCGTTTGGTATCGGCATTAAGCGTATCGAAACCCGCTTGATCCATGACGTACTTGCCATCAGGGTACATTTCTTGCCATTCAGCAGTTAGATCACGCTCATCCGTACGGTCACCTTCTACTTCGCTGACTGCATCAGCTGAGTTGAACGTTGCGTCTTTTGGTAAGAAGTGACGACGACCACCGCCCATCACAACTTCAAGACCATCAACGTCAGTGCCTACGAAGCGTGCTTCTAGATTCTTTTCGAAATTAACAAGTTGTGAGGCAATGTCTTCACAACCCGCTTCAACAGCATCAGCTGGCATGTCTGATACGTCTTCCCAGTTACGGTCAGCTGATTTTGCATAGGTCGCAGCTGGCGTTGCGTGAGTAATACGCGCTGTTGAGATAATACCTGTTGCTAGACCTTTGATTTCTGCTAGTTCTGTAGCGGTAATTAACTCGTTACCAGCAACGGTTGCACACTTGCCACGCTCGATGTTTTCGTTAACACCAATAACACCTACATCGGTTTTAACGCCTGAAATAATTGCTGTCATTGTGCCTGCAGAGTCAGGTGTTTGCGCATCAACGTTGTAGGTTTTTATTTGCGCAGAGTAAGGGAATTCTTCAAAGCTTAGTAAGCCTTCTTCGCCCGACTTACCTTCCATTTGACCTGCCATGATACGTGACGCAGTGAGCGTTGAAATACCCATACCATCGCCAACAAATAGAATGACATTTTTAGCTTTAAACGTTTGCTCAGCCTGAGCTGCCGCTTCTTTTTTTGTTAATGTAGCTTCAGCGGCACTATACCAATCATTTTGTTTTTGACTGTCTGGTAACACACCTGCATTGGCCGTCGCTGACAATGCCAACGTTAAACCAATTGCAGTAGCAATTTTATTAATTTTCATCGTTACGTTCCGTTAGTACGTTATTTTAAGAATTTGAGTGCTAACTAAACTGCACTTGGATAATTAGCGCAGTAATACTAAGAACGCATTGTTACTAAAAAAGTGACTTTTCATGACGAAATGATGAAACAAAAACGACTTTAGATATAAGTAAGTATTTAGTTTTAGGGGAAATAATAGGGCTAGGTGCTAGGGGTGAGTTGCGAGTTGCGAGTTGC